>CAMYWO010000001.1:0-111156 GCA_947302815.1 uncultured Clostridia bacterium
ATTAGATCAGGTAGAGGCATCAGGCTAGTGCCATTAAAGTGCTGGTATGGTATTCCTTTATCAGTGGTTTATAAATCTCAACTACAGAGTTGAAAATAGCCAAGCTTTTTTGAAGTGGTATAATGTGTAGGAATTAAAATTCGGGAGGTCCGATATGTATTGCGGAAGTTGTGGAAGACCGATCGCGGATGACGCGAGATTTTGTATGTTTTGCGGATGGCAGGTAGTGGTGCCGCAGCAGGCTGTGCAGCAGCCGGTGCAGCAGGCAGTTCCTCAGGTACAGCCGCAGGTTCAGCCTCAGGCAGTTCCTCAGCCCCAGCCGCAGGCAATACCTGTTCAGCAGCCGATTCAGCAGGCAGTTCCTCAGGTACAGCCGCAGGCAATGCCTGTTCAGCAGCCGATTCAGCAGGCAGTCCCGATGCAGCAGCCGGCGCAGATGCCGATGGGGATGGGTGCAGGTACGATCATGGAACCGATCTGTGTTACGCTTATTACACCGAAGAATGCGCAGAAAGAAAAGCTCAAGCTCGAGAGTGCTGCGATGTATTATATCGAGATCAATAACAACACCCTGATCATCTCAGGCAAAGGAGGCGCTGCTTCCTATATGTTTGGTGCGGTAGGCGCCATTGTTACTGCAGCCGCCTGTGATCTGAAGCCGGTCCTGATGATTGCTCCGAACCAGATCAGAAATATGACCTACGAAAAGAAGTTCGGCGATATCCTGTCGCTTGAACTTTTCGACGGAAAGCTCCTTCAGATCAAGTCAAAGATGGAAGTGTTGAATACGGTCGAGAACTGGTGGCGCAGCCAGCTGGTGTGAGCAGTCAGTAATACGATAACAAGCAGTAAGCAAAAAGGGTTGCCTCTGAAGAGACAACCCTTTTCAAATATCCGTTTAGTTCAGGATCAGTCGTAGAAATTCGCGCCCTTGAAGAGTTCGTAAGCGGTTTTTCCGTTGAAGTAGACGTCATAGTCATAATCGTTATTTCTCAGGACCATCTGGAACTCGAAGTTCTTGGAAGCGTCTGCAAACAGAGCCTCGAAGATAACGAGCTCGTGCTTGGTGTCGATCGTCTTGACGCGTACGACGGTGCCCGCCGGAACGGTGTTGCTCTCGCTGGTCGGCTGGCCGTTGGCATCGAATTTGCCGAGGACCATCTTTTCGACAGTGGAAGCCATGCCGTACTTCTCGACATAGTCGGAAGTCTGCTTCGGAATACCATTGGCACCGGTCAAAGTCGCGAGCGTGCAGGCGGTACCGGTTCCGAGGAAATCAGAACGCTCCAGTACGGCAACGTTCTCAGGATCGTAAGGGAAGTCCTGGAATTCACCCATTTCACCGACATAGGTGAAGGAATTGCCGTCGAGATGGTATACGGCTGTAGTAAAGACCGGATCTTCCATGGAGCACTCTACGTAGACATAATAGCCGCTGTCAGTGTAGCTGACGAACACATCGTAGATGCTGTCCGCATCCTGAAGGCAGGGAGCCTGCTGCGCCTGAAGATCTTCGCCGTTCAGAGTGACTTTGATCGTGACGCCGAAATCATCGTCGGAAGTATCTTCGACAACGAGGGTATCAAGAAGCGAGTCATCATCGAAGTCCCACTTGGTGTTAAATCCCAGGTCGGATGCGAGAGAATAATACTTTGTTGTTGCTCCGAAATACGAAAGATCGACGCAGCTTCCGAGATCCAGAACGGACACTGCAAAGTGGATGTCATAACCGACTCCGTCAAACTGGGTAGTGTCATAAATGGCAATGGCATTCGGGTAGAGAAGGAAGGTGATATCCTCTCCGTTCTTGATGTTCTCAGCCGCAACGGTGTAGGCCTTATCCTGCTTCTGCGCCCAGTCCGGGGAAGAGGAGTCGACCTTCGGCTTATTTGCCAGGATTGCTTCGGCAAAAGCACTTCTGTCTTTGACGACATCGTCGAACTTGATCTGATCTCCTGTTGCGGATTTGAAGTTATAGAATTCAGTGCTGTCGGAGGTGATATCCTCAGCGAAGATCCTGTTGTTCAGAGAGAAGGAAAGGATCTGCTCGTCCGCACGATACATGCTCATATAGCTTCCGAAGTAGTTGTAGTCATAGTTCCAGTAAGTGTCGGCAGTTGCCTTGCTCTGCATATCCGGGAAAGCGGCGACGCACTCTCCGTACATCTCGTCACAGCGTGCGGCGTGATTGGTATAGATCCCGTCAAGTGTGCTGTTCAGGGTGTTGTACTTGTCCGACAGAATCGTGTAGAAGCACAGATACTCATGTGCCTCGAGAAGGTGCTCGTAATCGAGGTTCTTGGCAAGCTCGCCGTAGGCGTGGTCAGTGACATCCCGCGACATATCCAGCTTCGTCAGTGTGTGATCCAGATTGACCTTTACCGCATTCTTGTGAAGGCCCTGTGTGTCTGAAGTCTCCGAGGTGTCCGATGTGTCGGAAGTATCGGTTGTTTCAGAGGACGTATCAGGCTCCTCAGTGGACTCTTCCGTTTCCTCAGTCGTCTTCTTTGTCTTCGACGGTTTCCTTTCTTCTTCTTTCTTGGAACAGCCCGCCAGCGCGAGAACTGTTGCCGCTGTCAGTAAAACAGCAACTGCACGTTTCATACATCCCCTCCAAGTGTTCTTCCTGTTTTAATTCTGTTTCTTCCGCGTGAAAAGCACTTATCCTCAGTGCTTTTCGCACGACTCAAGGATAGAGTACCACTCTATAATAGGGAAGTAAATGTTTCTTGAGGTGTCCGATCGGGGACGACATGTGATAATATGATGGAAGAAACTATCGGCGGGGAAGTGCTTTTGCCACGGAGGCCGAAGGAAAAGGAGCATATACGTATGGTTAAGCATGTGATCGTCTGGACGCTGAAGGACGAGCTCTCCGATGCGGAGAAGGCAGAAGTGAAGAAGAATATTAAGGCCGGTCTTGAAGGTCTTGCCGGCAAGATCCCGGGCCTGATCGATATCAAGGTCTATATTGACGGCCTTGGCAGCTCCAACACCGACCTGATGCTGGATTCAAGCTTCGAAGATGAGGCTTCGCTCCAGGGTTATGCCGTTCATCCGGCACACGTGGAAGTCGCGACCAATCAGGTCCGTCCGTACACGAAGATCAGATCGTGCTTCGACTTTGAGGTGTGATTTACAAACGGAAAGATAGAAAACGATAAAGTTTTATTCTTTCTGCGCATTGACAGGGAATTCATAGATTACTATAATTCCCGTGAATGAAAATGAAAGACTGTATATACCTACGAATTAAATAGTGAGCAAAGGCGTTCGCATGTGCTGATAATAAGGCACGTTGGGGACGTCTTTTTTTCTGTTTGCTTAACCGGAGGGCATTATGAGAAAAAAAGACCGAAAGATCGTTTTGGAAGACGGAAGTGTTTTCGAGGGTTACGGATTCGGAGCCGATGTTGAACGTGTCTGTGAGATCGTTTTTAACACTTCCATGGTGGGATATCAGGAGATCCTCTCCGATCCTTCTTACACAGACCAGATGGTCGTTATGACTTACCCCCTGATTGGTAACTACGGCATTACGGACGATGACTATGAGACCAAGAATCCGAGCATCGGCGGTTTCATCGTCGGAGACTATAACGATATGCCGAGCAACTTCCGTTACACGAAGACACTTTCCGAGGAGATGGAAGAGAACAATATCCCCGGCATCTACGGCGTAGATACAAGAGAGATCACCAGAAGCATCAGAGACCTGGGTTCCAGAAGAGTGATCATGACCTCGATCGATACGCCGAATGAGGTGGCGCTTGCGAAGATCACGGTGACTCCGGTCCCGCACGATCAGGTCTCCCGCGTTTCCTGCAAGAAGCGCTGGTACTCAAGAACGCCGAACCCGAAGTTCAACGTTGTCGCGATCGACTGCGGTATCAAGCTCAACATTATCAGAAAACTGAATTCCTACGGCTGCAACGTGACCGTAGTTCCTTATGATACGACTCCGGAAGAGATCGAGTTCATGAAGCCGGACGGAATCTTCCTTTCGAACGGCCCCGGAGACCCGGAGGATGTGACTCCCGTTATTTCTACGGTAAAAGCACTTGCCGGTAAGTTTCCGATCTTCGGTATCTGCCTCGGTCACCAGATGATCTCCCTGGCTTACGGTGCGAAGACCTACAAGCTCAAGTTCGGTCACCGCGGTGGTAACCACCCGGTCAAGAATCTGGAGACGGGAAAAATCGAGATCACTTCCCAGAACCACAGTTATGCGGTCGATCTGGAAAGCCTGAAGAACACGAAGCTTACAGCAACCCATATCAATCTTCTCGATAACACGGTCGAGGGAGTCGAGTGCGTGGAGGATAAGGTCTTCTCCGTACAGTATCACCCGGAGAGCGCGCCGGGTCCGCAGGACAGCAGCTACCTCTTCGAGAAGTTTACTTCCATCCTGGAAGCGAACATGAAGGCAGACCCCGATGCGGCACGTATCGGAACAGCTTCTAAGAAGGAAAGCGAGGTGCGTGAGAATGCCTAAGAGAACAGACATTAAGAAAGTACTCGTTATCGGTTCCGGACCGATCGTCATCGGACAGGCGGCAGAGTTTGACTATGCCGGCACACAGGCCTGTCTGGCACTGAAGGAAGAAGGCTATGAGGTTATCCTCGCCAATAGTAACCCGGCAACCATCATGACCGACACATCCATTGCAGATAAAGTATATATGGAGCCGCTCACACTGCAGTTCCTCGCACGTATCTGCCGCCTTGAAAGACCGGACGCCATTGTTCCGGGTATCGGCGGACAGACGGGATTGAACCTTGCGATGCAGCTGGCGAAGAAGGGCGTTCTCGAAGAGTGCGAGATCGAGCTTCTCGGAACGGATGCCAAGAGTATCGAGTGCGCCGAAGACCGAGAGCTTTTCAAGGAACTCTGCGAGCGGATCGGTGAGCCGGTCGTTCCTTCGAAGATCACCTACAGCATCGAGGAAGCTCTGGAAGCAGCAGAAGAGATCGGATATCCGGTCATTCTGCGTCCGGCATTTACACTCGGCGGTACAGGCGGCGGATTCGCCAACGATCCGGAAGAAATGGTCACCATGATGAAAAACGCGCTTGCGCTCTCTCCGGTACACCAGGTCCTGGTTGAGAAGAGCATCAAGGGCTATAAGGAGATCGAGTACGAAGTGATCCGTGACGCGAACGATACAGCGATCACGGTATGTAATATGGAGAACCTCGATCCGGTCGGTATCCATACCGGTGACTCCATCGTTGTTGCGCCTTCCCAGACGCTGACCAACAAGGAATACCACATGCTCCGTGACAGTGCCCTGAAGATCATCCGTGCACTCGGCGTAAAGGGCGGATGTAACTGCCAGTTTGCGCTCGACCCGCACTCCTTCAAGTACTATGTTATCGAAGTTAATCCCCGTGTATCGAGATCTTCCGCGCTCGCAAGTAAGGCCAGCGGTTACCCGATCGCACGTGTTTCCGCGAAGATCGCCGTCGGCATGAATCTCGATGAGATCCAGCTGGCCAATACGCCGGCATGCTTCGAGCCTGCACTCGACTATGTGGTTACCAAGATGCCGAGATTCCCGTTCGATAAATTCCCGGCAGCCATGAATAAGCTGTCCACACAGATGAAGGCGACCGGTGAGGTCATGAGCGTCGGCCGTACCTTTGAAGAGAGCTTGCTGAAAGCGATCCGATCTCTCGAAGACAGCAAGAACCATATCCATATGACGAAGTTCGACTCCGAGCATATGAGTGTCGATGACCTTCTCGACTACATCAAGGAAGGCACCGATGACCGTATCTATGCGATCTCGCAGCTGATGTGGCTCGGCGTAGACCACTCCCGTATCTGCAACATCACCGGTATCGACATGTTCTTTCTCGACAAGATCAAGAAGATCGTTGACTTCGAGCGTGAGATGGAAGCCAATCCGGGTTCTCTCGAGCACCTGATCGAAGCGAAGAGAATGGGCTTCTCCGATTCCTATGTTGCCGAGCTCTGGAAGAAGACGGAAGACGATATCTATGCGATGAGAAAAGAACACAAGATCGCACCGATCTATAAGATGATCGATACCTGCGCATCCGAGTTTGAAAGCTACGTTCCGTATTTCTACTCGACCTATGCCTCCGAAAACGAGTCCATCGTTTCCGACAGAAAGAAGGTCATCGTTCTCGGTTCCGGTCCGATCCGTATCGGTCAGGGTGTCGAGTTCGACTACTCGACCGTGCATGCGATCCGTACGATCCGCGAAATGGGCTACGAGGCCATCGTTATCAACAACAATCCGGAGACGGTATCCACTGACTACACGACAGCCGATAAGCTCTACTTCGAGCCGCTGACAACAGAAGATGTCATGAACATCATCGATCTCGAGAAGCCGATGGGCGTTATCGTTACCCTCGGCGGACAGACCGCAGTCAATCTGGCAGATTCTCTTACCAAGCGTGGTGTAAAGATCATCGGTACAGATTCCGTGGCAATCGAGAAAGCTGAAGACAGAGATGCTTTTGACGCGCTGATCAAGTCTCTTCAGATCCCGAACCCGAAGGGTGAAGCAGTTACGGATATTCCGACCGGTATCAAGGTGGCCGAGAAGATCGGCTATCCGGTACTCGTCCGTCCTTCCTTCGTACTCGGCGGCCGTGCCATGGAGATCGTTGCGAACGAGACGATGCTCGTGAAGTACTTAAAGAATGCCGTTGAAGTTGACGAAGATAAGCCGGTACTGATCGATAAGTACCTTGTCGGTAAAGAAGTCGAGGTCGATGCGATCTGCGATGGTGAAGAAGTCTTTATCCCGGGCATCATGGAACTCGTTGAGAGGACCGGTGTCCACAGTGGTGACAGTACGAGCGTATATCCGCCGTTCTCTATCTCTGACAAGGTCAAGGAGACCATCTGCGATTACACCACACGCCTGGGTATCGGTATCGGCATCGTAGGCCTGTTCAATATTCAGTTCATCGTAGATAAGGATGACAGCGTCTATGTTATCGAGGTCAACCCGCGTGCATCGAGATCTGTTCCGTTCCTTTCCAAGTCTACGGATCAGAACCTCGTAACGATTGCGACCCGCGTCATGCTCGGACAGTCCCTGAAAGAGCAGGGAATCACACGTCTGACTCCTCCGGAAACGACCGACCGCTGGTATGTAAAAGCACCGGCCTTCAGCTTCCAGAAACTTGACGGTATGGATGCTTATCTCTCTCCTGAGATGAAGTCCACCGGTGAGGCCATCGGCTACGATAAGAGCCTGAACCGTGCATTCTTCAAGGCACTGCAGGCGTCCGGCATCAAGATGAAGGACTATGGTACGGTTATCGTTACTCTCGCAGATGAGGATAAGGAAGAAGCTCTGCCGCTGATCAAGCGCTTCTATGAACTCGGCTTCAACATCGAAGCGACGATCGGTACTGCGAACTTCCTGAAGAACCACGGCATCAGAACACGTGTCCGCGGTAAGCTCAGCGAAGGCAGCACGGAGATCCTTGACTCGATCCGCGCAGGCTATGTAAGTTACATCATCAACACACGTGCGATCCTCTCCGGTGTCCACTACGAAGACGGTGTGGCGATCCGCCGCTGTGCGATCCAGAATGGTGTCACGATCTTTACATCGCTCGACACTGTAAAGATCCTGCTGGATGTACTGGAAGAGACGATTCCGGGCATTGCAACGATCAATGCATAAAAACTGACAAAAAAGTAAATCCCCCGTCGCCGGTCCTCGGGCTTTCAGCCTGCGGAATCGCTCCGGGGGATTTCTTTTTTTCTTGTTGGTTTATTTATCCATTTCGCGAACTGATTAGAACTTGATCGTGATCATCGGGCGGACAGAAAGCTCCTGATCAGAATCTGTGCCGCCACCGGATATTTTTGCGATGCTGTATACCATGAGCTTATCATTCTTATCCGAGACGCCTTTGCACCAGAATGTATCCATGACATCCCTGTCCGGGATGTCGTTTTCTTCACAGTAAGCTCTGGAATATCCGCAACCGAGAAGCAATTCGTACAAGCATTCTCTGTCGAATCCGTCCTTGATCGAGATTTTTTCGATCAGCGTGACGTTATCATCATCGTCATCGGCAACGATCAGCTTCTTATCACTCTTGTTGAAAGCCTCCTCGTAGAAGTCGTCGTTCAGCCAGTCGTGAAGATCTGTTTTGGAAAAATCATTCTCATCGGCATCTTTATCCATCTTCATCTTTTCCAGACCATACTTACTGAGAAGATTCACTCCGTTTTTATCGCTGTCGATTACGACCCAGGTGATGGGATCCTCATCGTAGGTACCGAAAGTGACACGGTCACAGGTTTCGATATCCTTCATCTCAAATGTGGCCTCATACTCGAGTGATATCCACGGACGTACGCCGACATCTGTCGCGCAATTTAATTCGTCCGGACCATTGGAACTTCCGGCATTGTTCTTGGATGTGCCGAGACATATAGGGAACGTAATATTCTTTCCGCTCTGAGAAGCAGAGATGGCGTCTACAACATCAAGTGTCCAGTACATGCAGCTTCCGCCTTCCATACGGATCCCCTGCTTCTTTGCGTGTTTCGTCGGCTTGCATGTGGCGTCACCGGGTTTCAGGCGGTATCTGAGATACTCGTTGGAGAGATAGACTTTATCGGTCAGCCAGCGGGCATCTCCCATATACATGCTGTATGTATTATCGATGATCTGTTTTTTCTCGGACTTAGAGAACGCATCCTCATAGAAATCGTTGTTCAGCCATTCGCGGAGAGTACAGTCTTCCCAGGAAGCTTCGCCGTCTTCATTAAAGGGGAGACATTCGATCGCGCAGGTGCTCTGGAATTCGACGATGACCTTGTTCTCGCCTACAACGAAATTTCTGTGCTTGACTTCCCACTCGATCGGTTCGTCTTCGTAAGTTCCGAATTCGATGGTATCGCCTACCTCAAGTTCGAACTTTGGTAATTTCTTCTTGCATCCTGAAGTGACGCCGAGGATCGTAGCGACCGTAAGCGCCATTGCCATAACTTTTTTCATATCCAAATACCCAATCCCTTTTTTATTATATATATTCATTATAGCACAGGCGCGGAAAGCACTATCACGGAGAACAAAATTCCGAAATTTTAAAACACATTTCTTCTTTCCCGGGTATGGGCATTAATGATACGATGAAGAAGATCCGAGTCTTGAAAAAGGTGACAGGATGAACAGAGATGATAAAGCTTTTAAAGTAGAAAAGGAGCGTGCGAGTATGTTTGATTTTAAGTATTACACCCCGACAAAAGTGCTTTTCGGAAAGAACACGGAGCTTCAGGTAGCTGACCTGATCAAGGAGTTCGGCGGAACGAAAGTCCTGATCCACTATGGCGGGGGAAGTGTCGTCCGCTCCGGGCTTCTTCAGCGCGTGACCGATACTCTTGATGCGGCAGGGATCGCGTATGTGACTCTCGGCGGTGCCGTTCCGAATCCGCATCTCGGACTTGTATATGAGGGCATCGAGCTCTGTAAGAAAGAAGGCGTCGATTTCCTTCTCGGTGTCGGCGGCGGAAGTGCCATCGACTCGGCAAAAGCCATCGGTTATGGCGTGGCTAACGAAGGTGATGTATGGGATTTCTATGACTATAAGCGTCAGGCGAAAGGATGCCTCCCGCTTGGCGTTATTCTGACGATTGCGGCAACGGGCAGTGAGATGAGTGACTCTTCGGTTATCACGAAGGAGGAGGGACTTGTGAAGCGCGGATACAGCAGTGATTTCAGCCGCCCGAGATTTGCGGTCATGAACCCCGAACTGACGATGACACTTCCGGATTATCAGACGGCCTGCGGCTGCACGGATATCATGATGCATACGATGGAAAGATATTTCACTAACGGTGGTAACATGGAGATCTCCGATTCCCTCGCCGAGGGACTGCTGCGTACGGTGAAGAAGAACGCTGTCATCTTAAGAGATGATCCGAAGAATTACGACGCGCGCGCCGAAGTTATGTGGGCCGGATCGCTCTCTCATAACGGTCTGACCGGATGTGGTAGTGATGGCGGTGACTGGATGACCCATAAACTCGAGCATGAGCTCGGCGGCCTGTACGATGTGGCGCACGGTGCCGGACTTGCCGCTGTATGGGGCAGCTGGGCAAGATATGTCTATAAGGATTGCCTCCCGCGCTTTAAAAAGTTCGCGATCAATGTTATGGACGTTGCGGACGAGGGAACGGATGAAGAGATCGCGCTCCGCGGTATCGAGGCGATGGAAGACTTTTACCGCTCCATCAACATGCCGACGAATCTCCGCGAACTGGGCGTTAATGCAACCGAAGAAGATCTCGTCCTGATGGCGAAGAAATGTGCCATCGGCGTCGACGGGGAAAAGGGTTCCGCGAAGGTCCTTAATGAACAGGCGATGCTCGAGATCTACCGCATGAGTATGTGAGAAAAGAGATACGGAGGAACGCAGACTATGAAGGTTCTTTTGCTGAACGGAAGTCCCAGGACGAGCGGCAACATCGCGCTTGCGCTTCATGAGATGGAAAAGGTATTCGAAGAAAACGGCGTGGAATATGAGACAGTTCTTCTCGGCAAGATGGACATCCGCGGATGCATGGCCTGCGGGAACTGCCGTAAAACCGGTAAGTGCGTCTTCAATGATATCGTCAATGAACTGGCGAAGAAATTCGAAGAGGCGGACGGTCTGGTCATCGGATCTCCGGTGTACTACGGATCTGCTAACGGCACGCTGATGTCGGCGCTGCAGAGACTGTTCTACAGCACACACTTCGATAAGAGCCTGAAGGTCGGTGCAAGTGTCGTCAGCGCAAGACGATCCGGATGCACGGCGACCTTCGATGAACTGAATAAGTTCTTCACGCTTTCAAATATGCCGGTAGCTGCTTCCCAGTACTGGAATAACATCTACGGCTGGGAGCCGGGCGAAGGTAAGGTCGATGACGAGGGAATGCAGGTCATGCGTGTCCTTGCCAGAAACATGGTATTTCTCATGAAGAGCATCGCGCTCGGAAAGAAAGAAGTCGGTCTTCCGGAGGAAGAGCCGCGCGTCTGGACCAACTTCACACGCTGACGGGAAAGTGCTTTTCGGTCAGAAAGGTTGTGATACAATACTAAGAAACATATGAAGAGGTAATTCTGCGCATGTATTCTTACGTATTCTTTGACCTGGACGGAACACTGACTCGGTCGGATATCGGGATCCTCGAGTGCGCCAGGCGCGCACTGACACACTTCGGTGTGGATATCTCCGATGAAGCAAAACTTAAGAAATTTATCGGACCGCCTCTGCACGTGTCCTTCCATGATGTCTACGGACTCTCGGAAGAAGATGCGGAAGAGGCGATCCGCATTTACAGGAAGCATTATACGGCGGAGGGGATCTACAGGGCACCGCTTTATCCCGGTATGATGGAGCTTCTGTCAGAACTGAAGACCGCGGGCGTCAAGCTTATGATCACCACATCCAAGCCGTATATGATGGCCGGGAAGGTCGCGAAGAATAATGAGATCTACGATCTTTTTGACGGCATCATCGGCCCTGAACTCGATGAGAAAGATGCAAGCAAAACGATATTGATCCGAAAAGCGATGGAAGCGCTCGGACTTACTGACAGCGACCGGGATAAGATCGTTATGGTGGGCGACCGCTTCTACGATATCGAAGGAGCCGTGGAGGCCGGCGTCGATTCGATTGGCGTGCTCTACGGTTATGGTGAGAAGGAAGAACTGGAAAATGCCGGCGCGACGTATCTTGTAAAGGAAGTGCCGGAGATACGCGGAATCATCCTGGGCAGATAAAAAGCAAAAAGTACGGTCAGATACAGAAGGAATATAATAGAGAGAGAAAGCGGATAATCGACGCACGAAAAAGAAAATAAAAATTTTCCGGATCATGTGTCACATTTTTCGAAGCCCGCCTGTATATAGGGTGAAAGGCAAAAAGCCAAGGCAAAAATCTTACAAGACAGAGAGGTAAAGAAAAATGAAAAAGTTAGCAGCAATCCTTATGACAGTAGCAGTGGTAGCCGCAATGACCGGCTGCGCTAAATCAAAAGAAACAAAGCAGACACTCGAGCCGACCAAGGCAGTCGAGACAGAGGCGCAGATCGAGAATGATAACGCGATCGTGAACCTTAAGAGCATGAAGAGAGAGGACGCACCGAATATGGTTGGACAAGTCGGCGGATGGGACGGAAACATCGAAGATCTCGATATCAACAAGAACGCAGAAGCTAAGGCAGCACTGGAAAAAGCAACATCTTTGCTCACAGGAATGAACTTCGAGGGTATCTACCTTCTCGGCAAGCAGATCGTTTCCGGCACGAACTACTGCATCCTCTGCAAGGGCGCTGCTACAGTTCCGGATGCAGTTCCCGGTTACTACCTCGTATATGTTTACGCAGACCTTCAGGGTAATGCGGAAGTGCTGAAGATCGATACACTTCTCGAAGCAGCAGATGCGAATGTTGACGGCGGCTGGGGCGTGAACACCGGTGACCCGGCATTCGCGAACAACGCCGAAGTGAAGGCCGCTTATGAAAAAGCACTGGCAAGCATGGTAGTTGCAGGCGGCGTGATGGAACCGGTCGCATACCTCGGCAGCCAGGTCGTCGGCGGATATAACTACCTGGTCCTCTGCAGAGTGAAGGCAGTCATCGATGATCCTACCACGGAACTTGCACTGGTAACCATCTACGTAGATCCGCAGGGCAATGCCTCGATCTCCACAGATGACATGAACTTCTCCGCACAGGAAGAGGAAGAAGAGCAGATTGAACAGACCGCTGTAACAGATGATGGTGATAACGCATAACAGGTGAAGTAGATGGAGCTCTGTGTACGACAATCCATAGATCATTCCGGTACGGGGATCCTGCAGGTATGCCGCAAGGCATATCTGCAGCTCGTGCAGAGAGCCTGCGTACTTTTCTCAAAAGAAGCGAAGGAGCAGACGGTACCCCGCATCGCCGAAGTGCCGAAAAGAAAAGTGCTTTTCGGAAAGAAAGAAGAAGGCGTGTCGGATCCGAAGAAAATCAGCGATCCGGACAAGTATCTGCGGGAGATCCTGGACAAGCACGGAAACCGCATTTTGCGACTGGCCTATTCCTATGTGCATAACATGGAGGACAGTGAGGAGATCCTGCAGGATGTTCTTCTGAAACTTCTAAGCTCGGCGCCGGAGTTCGAGAGTAAGGAACACGAGAAGGCGTGGATCCTTCGGGTGACGGCGAATCTCAGCAAGAACAGGATCGAATACAACAAGCTCCGCGATACGGATGAACTTAACGAAGAACTGGTCGCGGAGCAGAAAGAGGATCTTTCGTATATCTGGGAAGCGGTCAAGTCGCTTCCCGAGAACTACAGGGAAGTGATCCATCTTTTCTACGAAGAAGGATATTCTACAGACGAGATCGCAGATATCCTGGGAGAGAGCGGGGCAAACATCAGGACCCGCTTAAAGAGAGCCAGAGCGAAACTGAAGGAAATCTTAAGAGAGGAGTACGATTTCGATGACTAAGTACAAGGACATTATGGATAGAATTGAACTTACCGACGAGATGTGCGAGCGCGTACTGAAAAACGTCAAAGAGCAGGCTGCATCCGGGAAAACGGACTCTTCTTCCTCCACGGTGATTAAGGCTGTCCCGAAAAAGAACCGAAGCCGCATCGTTCTGATACGAAGCCTTTCGGCAGCAGCGGTCTGTCTGGTCGTAGCCGGCGGCATCTTCCTTGCATGGAAATTTGCGGGAAACAAGAAGGATCAGACAATTACAACGACTTCCGATTCACTCCTTGCACAGGGCACGGATGTGACTGCAGGCGGAACGATCCTTCCGTCCGAGAAGGTGCTCGAAAACATAGAAGGCATTAATCAGGCACTGGGGCTGAACCTTCACGATCTTACGACACTTCCATTCACACCGGATCAGTCTTCCTATGCATTATTTGGCGATGATGCCGAGATCACATATACCAGAGGCATTGAGGATACGTGCATGCTGAATATCTCATCTGTGAGAGGATCATTTGAAGCAATCGCCGAGAATTACTCCAATTCGAAAGATGTTACCCTGAGCGATGGAACACAGGTCAGCTTCTATGGAGAAGAAGATGGTACCGGTTACGCGATCTGGACGTGCGGGACTCACTACTGTTCGCTTCAGTTCGGAAGTGCGGTCGAAGATTCTGTGTTTGAGAAGATCATCGCTGAAGTAAACGGCATGCTCTGATAAATGTCGGGCGGAACAAACTGATATCAAACCAGCGGTATACGAAATCGAATTGCCTTTTATATTCCTGTTGCGATACTATAGATGCATAAGAAAAAGAAAGCACATTACGTAAGTTGACAAAGGAAGACTGAAGATATGCATCGTACACAGAAAGCATTAAGACAAGCTGAGCGCATCGGTGGTCCCGATGCGCTCAATTGTATTGCAGAGATCAATGAGCATGCTCTGGAAGAAGCACACTATCAGGGAAGAAAACCATCGGAAGGATCTGGTCTTCCGGGTGAACTTCTTCTTCGCGGAGTCCCGATCCTGGTAAAGGATAACATCGATGTGCAGGGAATGCATACGACAGCGGGAAGTCTTGCTCTGGAAGATAACATCGCACTGTCCGACGCGCCGGTCATTAAAAACCTGCGAAGACATGGTGCAGTTATTCTCGGAAAAGCAAACATGACAGAGTTCGCGAATTTTGTTTCACCTGATATGCCGGGCGGATACAGTTCACGTGGAGGAATGGTCAAACACGCGATCTCAGATAAAGCAGATGTTGCCGGATCATCAACCGGATCTGCGGTCGCGGTAAGTTCCGGAATCGTATCGATGGCGGTAGGAACAGATACATGTTTTTCCGTTATCGCCTGTGCGAAATTTAATGGTATCTGTGCACTCAAACCACCGGTCGGAACTTTGTCTTCAGAAGGCATTATTCCTATCGCAAGAACACTCGACAGTGCGGGTCCGATGGCGGACACTTTTGTGGATGCACTCCGCATGTACCGGGCGATGAGAGATGAGGATTTTCCTGATATCAAGAGGGCTTCCCTCGATAAACTCCGTATCGCCGTAAATGATACAAATAGAGATGTTTTAGATAGAAGTGAAATTTCATTCATTGAAAAAACTGTTGCGGATCTGAAGAAGCATGGAGCAGTAATTTCCAAAGTTTCCCAGCCCGTAGAAGAGCAGCTTTATACGATCATGAAATGGGAGTTTAAACCGATGCTGGAAGAGTATCTTCGTACATCAACAGCATCAAGAAAAACACTCGCTGAGATCGTGAAATTCTATGAAGATAATCCAAAGAAAATGATGAAGTACGGTATCACTCATCTGCGCCGTGCACTGGATGAAACTCCAGGTGGTCTCATGGGTGAAGAATATCTCGAGACACTTCGTTATAGAAAAAACAGGATACCTGAAGTGAGAAGTGAGATCGAAGATTTTGATGCTGTCATCATGACCGGACCGACGAGTGTGATGCACTTCTGCGGACTTCCATCTGTCACGATCATGGGAGCAGAAAAAGATAAGAATGGAGTGCGCCGTGGACTTATGATGTACGGCGTTGATGAGAAGAGATTATATGCTGCTGCACTGGCAGTGGAGAGACTGATACTTGGAGGTCTGGATACATGAAGATCGGCATTATCGGATATGGAAGCATGGGAAGAATGATCACGGAAAAGATCGCCGCATCCGGTGTTCTTAATGCGGGTGATATCTTTGTAGCTAACCGTTCGAAAGAGAAACTTCAGACCATACCGGAAGGTGTGATCGTGTGTGAAAGAAATGCCGATGCGGCGAAGAATTCTGACATCGTTTTTCTCTGTGTAAGACCCATAGATCTGAAGAATGTTTTGTCTGAAATCGCATCAAGTCTTTCCGCAAATTCTTTCGTAGTTTCACTGAATGGAAGTATCGCTTTCGACATGCTTTCTAAGATCTTTTCAGGAAAGATCGCGAAGGTGATCCCGAGTGTCACAGCTGAAGTAAACCGCTCGCAAACTCTCGTCTGCTATAACGATAAAGTGGAAGAAAATGATAAGCAGGAACTCGAGAAATTACTTCGTACTTTCGGTAACGTAATTGAGCTTCCGGAAAACGAAGTCGGCATGGGTTCTGAACTCGTCAGCTGCATGCCTGGATTCATCGCATCGATCTTCGATGTGCTCTGCACATCTGCGAAAAAACACACTTCGATCCCGGATGATCAGGTCGTGAAAATGGTGCTTCAGACGATGTGTGCCACAGGCGAATTAATGCTCAGTAAAGACATGTCTTTCGAAGATGTAGTCACGCGTGTCGCGACCAAGGGCGGCATCACGGAAGAAGGTACGAAAGTTGTCTATGACGGCTTCCCGAATACTGCGGATCTTCTGTTTGAAAAGACTTTGGAAAAGAGAAGATTGACTGCGGAAAAAGCGAAGAAATCTTTCGAGGAAGAATGACATGAATAACGCATACAAAATGATTCTTACCGATCTCGATCACACGCTTCTCCGTTCGGACGGAACAGTATCTGAACATACACTGGATGTACTAAGAAAGTGCAGGGAAGCCGGAGCGAAACTTGCGATCGCGACAGCACGTTATTGGATCGGCGCGGAGCGTTATATCGATCTTCTGAAACCGGATTATGAGATCACGACAGACGGCACGCTTATTCACGAGGGTGATGCATGTATCTATAGCTGTGCTTTTACCGTGGAAGAGACCAATCAGATCGTGAAAGATATATTCGAAGTGTTTTCTGAAGCGGAGATCACGGTAGCGACGGGTAAGACCGTTCTTTGGAACAGTCTGCATATTGCAGAGTCTCCGCGGCTTTTTAAGGCAACCTATTGTGACTATTCAAAGCCACTTACGTGCTCTGCGAATAAGATCGCAGTTGTTCTTCCGAAGAAAGAATTCGCGGAATCGATCGCGGAGAAAAACAACTGCAAACTTCAGTGCTATCGCAATGAAGATATGTATGCTTTTCTTCCTATGTCTTCCGGAAAAGTGAAGGCGATACTTTCACTGTCAGAAAGAAGCGGAATACCTGTATCTGACTTCATCGCCTTCGGTGACGATCTCAATGACATTGAGATGCTGAAGACATGTGGTACCGGTGTCGCGGTCGGAAATGCAATCGACGAGGTCAAAGAGGTCGCCGATCACATCACTGCAACAAACGATCACGATGGTGTTGCAGAATTCCTGATAAACCACTGACTTACTTGAGTGAAAAAAGTCTCTGAAAAAGTCTCTGTAGAGATGTTTAGAGGGACACTTTCAGCGACTTTTGGTAAGTGGAGCCGCGAATTCGATAATAGCCTCGAAATAATAGCAACCGCCGGAAGAAAATTCTCCCGACGGCTGCCGAAGTTAGTAGGATGTAGGAAATAGATTCAAAGCTTTAAACTGTTCTTCACCAGTCCGAGGAAGAGCGGATGCGGACGGTCCGGACGACTCTTGAATTCGGGGTGGAACTGAACGCCTACGAAGAACGGATGACCCGGAATTTCGACCGCTTCAACCAGGAGATTGTCCGGAGAAAGGCCGCTGATGATGTCCTTCATCTGATCTCTGTAGATATTGTTGAACTCATATCTGTGACGGTGTCTTTCGTTGATATTCTCGGATTTGTAACACTGTTCCATCATGGTTCCGGGCAGGATCTTGCACGGATAACTGCCGAGTCTGAGCGTGCCGCCCTTCTCGATCTCGTCGTTCTGGCCGGGCATGAAGTCGATGACCAGATTCTCGGAAGTCTCATCGAATTCTCTGGAGTTAGCATCGGCATATCCGAGGACGCCTCTTGCGTATTCGATGACGGCGATCTGCATGCCGAGGCAGATGCCGAGGTAAGGTACATTCTTCTCACGGGCATACTTCGCAGCAAGGACCATACCCTCGATACCACGGTCGCCGAAACCGCCCGGAACAAGAATTCCGTCCGCCTCGGAAAGGATCGATTCATAGTTTTCTGGAGTTAAGTCTTCGGAGTCGGTCCAGAGGATCTTCACATTGGAAGAATACTTATATCCTGCGTGATGCAGTGCTTCCGCGACGGAAAGATAGCAGTCATGGAAGTGCGTGTATTTACCGACGAGAGCGATCGTGCAGGTCTTATCGCAGCTCTTGATTCTCTCGACCATGGATGCCCAGGAAGAGATATCGCAGGGCTGTGTCTCCAGCCGGAGCTCGCGGCAGACGACATCAGAGAAGCCGCTCTTTTCAAGCATAAGGGGAGCTTCGTAAAGAACAGGGATCGTAGTATTCTCGATAACGCAGTCAGGGGCAACGTTACAGAACATCGCAATCTTCTTGAAGATCGATTCATCCTCGATCGGTTCGTCGGTACGAAGAATGATGATGTCCGGAGAAACGCCCATGCCCTGCAGTTCTTTTACCGAGTGCTGGGCCGGCTTGGACTTGTGCTCACCGGAAGCCCGAAGGTAGGGGACGAGAACGACGTGAATGTAGAGCGCATTGTGCGGTCCGACTTCACGGCCGACCTGACGGATGGCTTCGATGAACGGCTGACCTTCGATGTCACCGATCGTGCCGCCGATCTCCGTGATGACCACGTCTGCCTCAGACTCAAGGCCTACGTTATAGATGAACTCTTTGATCTCGTTTGTGATGTGCGGAATGGTCTGTACGGTGGAGCCCAGGTATTCGCCTCTGCGCTCTTTGGCGAGAACAGAAGAATATACTTTACCGGTCGTCAGGTTCGAGAATTTGTTCAAGTCCTCATCGATGAAACGCTCATAGTGACCGAGGTCGAGGTCCGTCTCCGCACCATCCTCCGTTACGAAAACTTCACCATGCTGATAAGGGCTCATCGTGCCCGGGTCGACGTTGATGTACGGGTCGAGCTTCTGCGATGCGACCTTAAGTCCTCTCATCTTCAGAAGACGTCCGAGAGACGCCGCGGTAATTCCTTTGCCCAGTCCCGATACAACACCACCTGTTACAAAAATATACTTCGTCATAAATCCTACCTCACTTTCTTAACCAAAGATTTCCTATTAACTTCACTAACTTTTTGCGCGTATTTAAAAGCACCCGCGCCCCGCTTTTCTATCTGATTATTTACCGCTGTCACCATAGTTCTTCAGAACACGCGCGGACGGATCGTTTACATCACAGCCCTCCCAGGACTTGTTCGGCATCCAGAAGTCGATGACCATCTCGGCCTGACCTTCATAGTGCTTTTCGAAGATCTCACGATAGAGGAGAGATTCCTTCGTGAAAGGTGTTGCGAATGTGTATTTCTTTCTTCTTTCTTCGTACTCTTCATCGGAGTAACAAGAAGCGGCATATTCCTTCAGATGATCGACCATGGAGTGACCAACGGCATCGGAGAAAGCAGCCTTCTCACGGAAGAGGATATCGTGCGGGAGAAGGTCTCCTTCAAATGCTTTGCGGAGGAGATATTTACCCTTGCCGTATGTGTTGAGTTTCTTCTTAGGATCGATCGCCATAACGTACTTAACGAAGTCGAGATCACCGAAGGGAACACGTGCCTCGAGAGAGTTCGCGGAGATGCATCTGTCGGCACGGAGAACGTCGTACATATGGATCTCGTGGATACGCTTCACGGCCTCTTCCTGGAATGCTTCCGCGGAAGGTGCGAAGTCGGTGTACTTATATCCGAAAAGCTCATCGGAGATCTCGCCGGTCAGAAGAACACGTACATCGGAGATCTCGTGGATCTTTTTGCAGAGAAGATACATACCCATCGATGCGCGGATCGTGGTGATATCGTATGTGCCGAGAACAGTAATAACTTCCTCGAGAGAGTGGATAACATCTTCCTTCGTGATGATGACTTCAGTGTGCTGGGAGTGGATGTAATCAGCAACTTCCTTGGCATACTTCAGGTCGATCGCGTCTTCGCTCATGCCGATCGCGAACGTCTTGATCGGATGACCTTCCATGCGCTGTGCGATGGCGCATACGAGGGAAGAATCGAGACCGCCGGAAAGAAGGAATCCGACCTTCGAATCTGAAACGAGACGCTTCTCGACGCCCGCTACGAGCTTGTCGTGAATATTCTTAAAGATGGTATCGAGATCGTCGTCAAGGACCTTGTCGACTTTCGTGATATCGCAGTAGCATGTGAACTTGCCGTTCTTGTAGTAGTGTCCGGGCGGGAAGGGGAGAACCTTTTTGCTGTAAGGCACGATGTTCTTCGCTTCACTTGCGAAGATGATATGGCCTTCGTCATCGTATCCGTAGTAAAGAGGACGGATACCGATCGGGTCTCTTGCGGCGACAAGTGTTTTTGTATCTGTATCGTAGATGATGAGCGCAAACTCGGCATCGAGTTGGCTGAACATATCTACGCCGTATTTCTCATATAAAGGAAGAAGCACTTCGCAGTCTGAATCCGAGGCGAAAGTATAGCCATCGGACAGAAGCTCCTGCCGAAATGCTTCGAAACCGTAGATCTCGCCATTGCAGACGAGGTATTTGCCCTTGTGTGTGAAAGGCTGCATGCCTTCCGGGGTCAGGCCCATGATGGACAGTCTGTGAAAGCCCATGGTGCCATCTGTAAGGTCTACGATCCGGCTCTGGTCCGGACCTCTGGAGATGGTCTTGTCAAAACCCTCCTTGAACTGTTCCTGTGTCAGTCCGGGACACAGGTAAAACATGATTGAACACATAATCTATTTCCTCCAACTTCTACTAACTTCTAAATCGGAAAAGTGCTTCTTACATCCTTGCAAAAGCACTATCTCCTTATCTTCCTGAAGGCCTACTTCCTTCGGGTTAACTTTTTAATATCCAAAGGAGTCCTGCCGCTTTCCGGCAGGACCCCGATGGGATTTCAGATTATGAATTATTCTACGTCCTGCAAGGCGTCGAATCCCTCTTCACTGGTTCTTACTTTGATGACGTTCTCGACATCGTAAACGAAGATCTTACCGTCACCGATGTGGCCTGTATAAAGTACTCTCTTAGCGGTATCAATTACTGCCTGTACAGGTACTCTTGCTACCACGATATCCATCTGGATCTTCGGGAGGAGTGAAGGTTCAACTTCAACGCCTCGATAGAATTCCAGCTTACCTTTCTGGATGCCGCAGCCCATAACGTGGGTGACTGTCATACCGGTGATACCGATATCCAGGAGTGCGGACTTAAGAGGCTCGAGCATACGCTCTTTGCAGACGATCTCGATCTTGGTGAGCTTCTTGCCATCCGGGCTCTTATAAGGAATACCGGAAGCGACCTTGGAAACTTCTTTGACTTCGATTGCTTCTGCCATCGGAGTTTCGCCGATAACCTTGATGTTCGGAAGAACAGAGTCATCAACTGTCGGTGCAAAGTCGGCGTAAGCAGATACCAGACCGTGCTCGGAAATATCCATACCTGCGAGCTCGTCTTCTGCGGAAGCACGAAGACCGATGGTGTGCTTGATGATCTGGAATGCCGGGATCATGCAGAGTGCTGTCCAGGCGAGGATCGCTGTGATACCTAAGCACTGTACGCCGAGGACCTTCATACCTTCGGAGAAGGAAGTGCCATGAACGAGTGCGTAGATCGGACCATCAACTCCTGCGTCTGCTGTGGAAGTGGAGAGGAGACCTGCTGCGATCGTACCCCAGACACCGTTTGCCAGGTGAACACCTACTGCACCAACCGGGTCATCTACGTGGCACTTAAGGTCAAGCTTCTCAATAACTACTACTACGAGGATACCGCTTACGATACCGATGACTGTGGCACCGATAACATCTACTGTGTTACATCCTGCGGTGATACCTACAAGACCTGCCAGGGAGGCGTTCAAGCACATGGATACATCAGGCTTGCCGTTCTTGATCCATGTATAGATCATAGTCACGCATGTAGCGACTGCCGGAGCAACTGTGGTGGTTACGAAGATCGCTGCGAGAGACTTCGTGTTAGTTGCGGCCGCACCGTTGAATCCGTACCAGCCGAACCAGAGGATAAAGCAGCCGAGAGCACCGAGTGTAAGGGAGTGACCCTGGATCGCCTTGACCTTTACGATCTTACCGCTCTGGTCTTTGACGTACTTACCGATACGGGGCCCGAGGATGATCGCGCCGATCAGGGCGGAGAGACCACCTACACTATGGATCGCTGCAGAACCTGCGAAATCGATGAAGCCCATCTTTGCGAGCCAGCCCTGAGAGTTCCATACCCAGCCTGCTTCGATCGGATATACGACCAGGCTGATGACTGCGCTGTAGATGCAGTATGCGGAGAACTTGGTTCTCTCTGCCATCGCACCGGAAACGATCGTTGCGGCGGTAGCACAGAATACTAAGTTAAATACGAAGGAGGACATCGGGAAGTTTGAAAAATCAGAGAAGATCTTCATGTTCGGGACACCGATGATGCCCATTACGTAGTCTTCACTCATCATCAGGGCAAAGCCGAGGAGACTGAATACTACAGTACCGATGCAGAAGTCCATCAGGTTTTTCATGATGATGTTTCCTGCGTTCTTTGCTCTGGTAAAGCCGGTCTCGACCATCGCGAAACCGCACTGCATGAAGAAGACCAAAGCGGCTCCTATCAAGAACCATACACTAAATATAGTGTCGTTTGCGGATTGTAATAAAGCTTCCATGTTATTCACCTCATTTATTTCTTCCGTAAAGCGAAGGTGGCGATGTCATGGGGATCCGTGGATCCCATGCACATCGCCACGCTGCGTGTGTTTTTATTCGCTTTACTGAGCTTTTCTTATCTCACTCCGAAGAGGAGTTCACCGTAGGACGGGAACGGCCATACCTTGGCACTGCAGAGGGACTCTGCCTGGTCTGCTGCGGCACGGAGATCCTGCATTGCTACGAATACTTTGTCTCTGTATGCGTAGGACTGAGCGAGGATATCTTCGATCTCGTGTACTTCGATCACCGCATCTTCAAGGACCTTGGTTCTTGCTGCGATATCGCTCTGGAGCTTGCTGAGCTGTGCGATCAGATCTTTCTCGAAATCAGCTTCGATGCCGCTTGCCTGCTTAACAGCGATCGCTGTATCAGCCAGTTCCTTGATGTACTCGGTAACTGCCGGCAGGATATCCTTTCTTGCCATATCGATCATTGTAAGTGCTTCGATATTGATGATCTTAGAGTAGTTCTCCAGGAGGATATCGTGTCTTGACTGCATCTCTGCGAGACTGAATACACCAAACTTCAGGAACAGATCCTTATTCTTCTGATCGAGGAATCTCTCCATAGCTTCCGGTGTGGAACGGAGATTGAGAAGACCTCTCTCCTCGGTTGCTTCCTTGATCCAGCTCTCATCGTAACCGTTGCCGTTAAAGATGATTCTCTTATGAGCGGTAATTGTTTCCTTAATGAGGGCAGAAAGTTCTGCGTTAAAATCACTTGCCTTTTCAAGTCTGTCTGCGAATTCACAGAGGCTGTCTGCCACTGCTGTATTCAGCATGATGTTCGCGCAGGCGATCGAGTTAGCGGAACCGAGCATTCTGAACTCAAACTTATTACCTGTGAAAGCAAACGGAGAAGTTCTGTTTCTGTCGGTAGAATCCTTCGGGAACTTCGGAAGAACGTCTACGCCGATCTCCATCTGTACTTTCTCGTGCTGATCGTAAGCTTTTCCTTCTACGATCGACTCGATGATACCATTCAGCTCATCACCCAGGAACATGGAAACTACTGCCGGCGGAGCTTCGTTCGCGCCAAGACGGTGATCGTTTCCTGCAGTTGCTACCGAGATACGGAGCAGATCCTGATGTACATCTACTGCACGGATAACTGCTGCCAGGAAGAGTAAGAACTGAGCATTCTCGGAAGGTGTGTCACCGGGCTCGAGGAGGTTGACTCCCTTATTGGTACTGATGGACCAGTTGTTATGCTTACCGGATCCGTTAACACCTGCGAACGGCTTCTCGTGAAGGAGACAAACCAGACCGTGCTTCTTAGCTACTTTCTGCATGATCTCCATCATTAACTGGTTGTGGTCAGTTGCAATGTTTGTTGTGGTGAAGATCGGAGCCAGCTCGTGCTGTGCCGGAGCAACTTCGTTATGCTTTGTCTTAGCAAGTACACCCAGCTTCCAGAGTTCTTCATCGAGATCCTTCATGTAAGCGGATACTCTCGGCTTGATGGAACCGAAGTAATGATCTTCGAGTTCCTGACCCTTCGGAGCCTTCGCACCGAAAAGTGTTCTTCCTGTATAAATAAGATCTTTTCTCTTATTGTAGAGCTCTACCGGAATGAGGAAGTATTCCTGCTCAGGTCCTACTGTAGTTCTAACTGTGAGATGCGGATCTGTGTTACCGAAGAGTCGGAGTACACGGACGGCCTGCTTGCTGATGACTTCCATCGAACGGAGAAGAGGTGTCTTCTTGTCGAGTGCCTCGCCGCTGTAAGAACAGAAAGCGGTCGGGATGCAGAGCGTATTATCTTTAATGAATGCATAGCTTGTCGGATCCCATGCTGTATATCCTCTTGCTTCGAATGTAGCTCGAAGTCCGCCGGACGGGAAGGAAGATGCATCAGGCTCACCCTGAACAAGTTCTTTTCCCGAGAATTCCATGATCACGCCGCCGTCAGATGTGGGTGAGATGAAACTGTCGTGCTTCTCGGCGGTGATGCCGGTCAGCGGCTGGAACCAATGCGTAAAGTGTGTGGCACCTTTTTCTGTTGCCCAATCCTTCATGGCATTGGCGACTACGTTAGCGATCTCTATATTCAACGGCAGACCTTCATTAATGGTCTTCTTCATTGCTTTGTAAGTTTCTTTCGGGAGACGGGCCTTCATGATCTGTTCGTTAAAAACCGATTCTCCAAAGATCTCAGGTACGTTTGTCATAATCTTTTCCTCCTTATAAAAGTGAAAGAGGCACCTGGACTGAAATCACTCCAAGCGCCTTTGCTTTATGTCAGAAGAATACGTCAAATGAATTCGTCTGTCAACACAAAATGAATGACAAATTGCACAAACTTGCATAATTTATGAAATTCACACACGAAAATGAACGTTTTCTCACACCGAAATGAATTTTTTGAAATTGGAAGTTGCAAAATGAGGAAAACGGGAGTACATTATTAAGTAGGAAAAAATAATATGTGTTAGCTTTGAGTAACCGCAAATGCCGTAATGCCAGTTAGCATAGGCTACTTTAAGCAGACGGATCTGAGACAGTACATATTGAAAAGAGGTGAATCATATGAGTTCAACAGGAATAGACAAGGTATTGATCCTGAGAAAGGAACCGGGTGCAAGTCGGGTCCTGGAGAATTTCATCATGAACAGCCTCAAGCATCCGCACGAGATCGTGTGGGATGTGATCAATGATAAGGGAGTACGTCTTGCGAAGAAGGGAGACTACGGCCTTCTGATCGTAGAAGCGGGTATCTCCGATCCGGTGGCGGTCAAAGCGTGCCACTCGGCGGTAGCGCATCCGACATCCAGCGTGCTTTTCCTGGCAGATGAAACTTCATTCTCTACCGAGGAAGAGAAGAAAGCGAAAGAGAAGCTTCTTGACATGGGCGCAACGATCCTGGTCAAGCCGCTCAAGCAGAGTGCTTTTACCACAGCGATACAAGCTGCGGATATGGCCCACATCAGGCTCGGTGCTCTGAAGAAAAAACTCGATGACGAGAAAGTGATCACGAGAGCCAAACTTCTCCTGATGCAGACGCTGTCTTTCACGGAAGAAGAAGCGCACAAATTCATCGAGAAGGAAGCCATGAACAGCGGACGGACGCGCTCGGATGTGGCGTACGAGATCATAAGGACATATGAGTCCGGTAATTAAATAGGAAACAAAATAAAAATTTAATCCGATTATATATAAACCATACACAATGGCGTGCAGGTTCTTGAAAGTGAAGAAAGAAGGTACGGGAAATGAAGTATGAGTTTACGAAGATGCAGGGATGCGGTAATGACTATGTCTATATCGACGCCAGAAAGTATGCGATCGATGACCCTTCTGCTCTTTCGGTAAAGATCTCTGACAGACATTTCGGTATCGGATCTGACGGCCTGATCCTGGTCGCCCCTTCTGATGTGGCAGATGGAAGAATGATCATGTTTAATCTGGATGGCTCCGAAGGAAAGATGTGCGGTAACGGTATCCGCTGTGTCGGTAAGTTTATTCACGATATCTGGGGAGTCCATAAGGATACGCTCACGATCGAAACAAAGAGCGGGATCAAGACATTAAAGATGCAGCTCGATGAAAACGGAACAGCGGTCGGTGCGACGGTGGATATGGGACATGCGATCCTTTCCCCTCAGCTGATCCCTGTTGATCTTGAGGGTGATACTGTCGTAGACAGAGAAGTCGAGGTTAATGGGGAAAACTACAACATCACCTGCGTATCGATGGGAAATCCGCACGCGGTGCTTTTCGTAAAGGATGTCGAGAAGATGGATCTTCCGTCGATCGGTCCGAAGTTTGAACATCATCCGATGTTCCCTGAAAGTGTAAATACGGAATTCGTGGAGGTTCTCGGCGAGAATCTCCTTCGCATGCGTGTCTGGGAAAGAGGATCCGGTGAGACCTGGGCCTGCGGTACCGGCACCTGTGCGACAGTCGTTGCGGCATGCCTCAATGGTCATGCGAAGAAGGGCGAAGATGTCCGCGTGATCCTTAACGGCGGCGAACTCGTGATCAACTATACCGATGAACGTGTTCTGATGACGGGACCTGCCGTGATCAGTTTCACCGGTGAGATCGAAATATAAAGTAGTTTCAGTAGGACGCCGAAGTGGCGAGATGTAGTGAAGTAGGAGAAAATAGAGAAATGAAGATCAACAAGAATTACCAGAACATCGAAGAGACATACCTGTTCTCGGAAGTCGCCGAGCGGGTAAGAAAGTTTATGGCACAGGACGCAAGCGCGTCTCTCATCAAGATGGGTATCGGCGACGTTACCAGACCGCTCTGTAAGTCCGCGGTAGATGCGATGATCAAGGCTGCCGAAGATATGGGAACCGAAGCAGGGTTCCACGGATACGGTCCGGAGCAGGGCTATGAATTCTTAAGAGATACGATTGCGGATTACTATAAGGAGACGTCCGGAGTGAAGCTCTTCAGCGATGAGATCTTTGTCAGCGACGGTGCCAAGAGCGACCTCGGAAACATCCTCGATATCTTCGATCAGGACAATATCGTCGCCGTGACCGATCCGGTCTATCCGGTATATGTAGATACAAATGTTATGGCAGGAAGAAAGATCGTAAAACTCTCTGCAACCGCAGACAACGACTTCCTCCCGATGCCGTATCCGGGACTTCAGGCAGACATCATCTACCTCTGTTCTCCGAACAACCCGACAGGCGCGGCGTATGACAGAACACGCCTGGAACAGTGGGTCAGGTTTGCTAATGCAAACGGTTCCGTTATCCTCTTTGACGCAGCATATGAATCCTTTATTTCTGACCCTGAAGTACCGCGTTCCATATACGAGATCGAGGGCGCAAGATCCTGTGCGATCGAGTTCTGTTCTTTCTCTAAGACAGCCGGCTTCACGGGAACAAGATGCGGTTACACCATCGTTCCGGGCGGCCTTGTAAGAGATGGCATCCAGCTCCGTAAGATGTGGCTGCGCCGTCAGACGACCAAGTTCAACGGAGTTGCATATCCGGTTCAGAAGGCGGCGGCTGCCTGCCTGAAGGATCAGGGCCTGGCTGAGATCCGTGAGAACATCGCATACTATAAGGAGAACGCACGCATCATTGCCGATACATTTACAGAATTGAAGTGGCCTTATACCGGCGGCGTGAACTCTCCGTACATCTGGGTGAGATGCCCGAAGTCCATGAAGTCCTGGGCATTCTTTGATGAACTTCTTGCGAAAGCGAATGTCATCTGCACACCCGGCAGCGGTTTCGGTGAGTGCGGTGAAGGCTATGTAAGATTCACCTCCTTCAACACCCGCGACAACACGATCGAAGCGATGAGAAGGATCAAGGAGCTCTACAGCGAGGGCTAAGCAATTGAATCAAACTGAACGTCAAATGGAAGGACTGCTCCGGCAGTCCTTTTCTTTATGATCCTGAGTTTCCGGAATGGTATAATGGTAACCGGAAGTGAGGTAGGGAAATGGATCTGGTGACGAGAAGCAAGCGTCCGGGAATGGATTGTTCGATCGATGTCTATTATGAGGAGAACACAGGATTTTCCGAGTATCTGAACGATAAAACCACGTATAAAGCCGTCTTAGTCGAGAGAGGTTCTTTTATCGTCGAAGAAGATGGTCAGTATCGCCTGATCACTTCGCCGGCGGCATTTGCTATGAACGAGAAAGCCGAGCTGAAGGTCATCTCCGAGCGCGGCATCAAATCACGCACTCTCTATTTCAAGCCGACCATCCTGCGCGATGAGTTTTCGATCGAAAACCTGAACTCCGGAAAATACGACAGATTCTTCAGTGCCCTTCCCGATGGAAAAGCACTCACTATGCAGGAGAAAATGGCGCTTCTTATTGATGGTGATGTGAAATTCGACGAGTGCTTCTCAAAAGAAATGATCTATCAGGACGCGCTGCTTCTGTCGGGTTTCTGCGGAAGAGGCCGTGATATTTCTTTTTTTGCGCTCTCAAATGAAGCAACCGATGCGCTTCGGAGATTTTTCTGCAGTATCCGCTATGAGGTGAAGGATCAGCCCGACAACTTCTGGATCCTCCGCATCCGGCACTTTATCGAGGAGATCCTCTTTTTTGAGGTGGCTGACTTTTACAGGGACTACCGGCAGGATGAGATCTACAGTGATCCACTGGTCGTAAAAGTGATCCAGTATTTCTGGGCGAATATGGGGGAGGAGATCACACTTGCCACGCTCCTTAAGGAATTCTCGGTCAATAAAAACATCCTGAACGATGCGTTCAATAAAGAAGTGGGCATGCCGTGTATGTCGTATCTCGAAAATTTGCGTATGGCGCATGCGAGAACCGAACTTCAGTATTCAGACCGGACCATCAGTGAGATCAGCCTGCGCTGCGGGTACAGTGATACGAACTATTTCTCGAAAGTGTTTAAGAAACATATGGGACTGAGTCCCAAGGAATTCCGAAAGAACATGAAAGACTTGTGCTGATTTTCCCTGTTTTTGTGCTCATGTTTCTAACGGCTTGATTTTGCTATCGGGTAAGATGCAGAAAAAAGCCGGGAGGAGTCAGCATGAAATCAAAACAGATCAAAATTGCCTCAGCCGTGATGGTTCTCTCTCTTCTTTGCGGATGCAAGAGCAAACCCTTTGAACCGCAGCATAAGACGGAGACAGAAAAAGAGAATGTCAGTGCCGGTGTTTTTCCGCAGACCATCGAGAAAAACGTGACCTATATCCAGAAAGAAAAAGACGGACCGTGGGAAATCGAGAGCTCCGTGGAAACGAAGTGGGAACTCGGAGATACCTCGGAGATGCCGGATTCCTACTGGCGGTTCGTCGTGGATGACTGTGCGTCGATAAGCCCGGCGCTCGCAGAAGACTTCAAGGGTGTCTCCGGCGTTTTCTATATCCACTTCGGGAAAGATATGAAAGATATTAAGGGGACCACCGGTAAAGCAACAGATGGAAGTGAAAAGATCGATGTGACCTTCAGTGCGACCGGCGACAGTTTCCTATATGCCGGTGTGCAGAAATTCTGCTTCGAGAATGTGACGATGTATTCCGCCGCAGTTAATAGAGACGGCTCCATGACGATCATCCTCGACTATGGAGAAGGCCGGGGCACGATCTCTCTTCCGGGAAAAGCAGATAAGCTCAGCCGCTGGGACTATCTGACAGCAAAATCCGATACGTATATCAAAGATGTGTCATTTAAAGATCTTCCTACGATCAATGTCACGTCGCAGGCACTACATGATGATATCTGGGATACGAAGATCTCTAAGACCCTCGACGGACAGAATGTGTCTCCGGAGCTCACCTGGGAGAAAGTGGACGGCGCAACACAGTATGTCGCCATTATGCTCGATGGCGGATGGCTGCACATGGACTATATCACGACGAAAACATCGATGGCAGAAGGTGAGATCGACAGTGAATTCAGAAGTAATAAGGGACAGCAATATGTCGGTCCGTATCCGCCGTCGGGAACAACACATACATATACTGTATTTGTCTTCGCGCTCAAGAATGAGATGAGCGTGGGCAACTGGAATTTCGATAAAGGCGGTAACTACCTCGATCAGATCTTCGAGGGACTGAATACCGACAAGGACGGAAACACCGGCAATGTCCTCGCATACGGAAGACTCGATGGTAATTTCACGATGCCGTTCTAGAATTCTTCACATTCGTGGGATATTAATGATGGATTATTTGGAGCATATGTAAAGACGGTTACAAATGTGGCCATCTATAGCATAATAGGATGTGCCGATGGTGTTGTGGATAGTTTTGAGACTTTTTTTGCCGATGTGGAAAAGTTATCAGAGATTGGAAGAGTGCGATACTATATTAACTCAGAAGGGAAGATAGCATATGAAAAAGTTCCGAATAGTTCTTTGTCTATTGATCTTGCTCTGTATTCTTCTTAACTGTGTAGGGTGCAATTTCAAGACGAAGTACAGTGTGTTTTCTGATGATGATCACATAATTACAAACATCAGCAGTTCTATTCGTGATTATATCAGTATTGTCATTGATAATCGAGAACTGGTTGTATGTAGTTATGAAGGTCGTGAAATTTGCCGAAAGAGATGTGAGAAGAGAATTGTAAGTGTGGATATGTATAATGACAAAGTTCTTCTTCAATTCGAAGACGATTCGATCGAGCTATATCAAATAGCAGACGGAAACCTTATATTGAGTATACAAAAGGCCTTCCCTTCTCCGATAAAAAAGTCGGAGATCGTCGGATGGATAGATGATTATACAGGAATAGTTGTGCTTTTAGAAAATGGTGACTTGTTTTCCAGCGAGAATCCAGATGCACCAAATGACATCGTCAAGATAGATACCCATGTGAAAGCGGAAGCGGCTTTGCTTGAATTCTATATTTATACACGGGAAGATGGAGCAGTAATAAAAATGTTGAGAGGGTCGGTTTATTCTCCTGCTCCGGAAATTGATATGAGACTTGCCCGTGATATTGTGGAGTTAAGGTTGGCCAGATTTAATGGTGATTATGGTTTCTTGGGAATAGGGACAGATCAAGTGTATTATCTCCGCGGAATCCCTCTTTGTTACGATGCTGAAATAGATCTTTCGGAGATTGACATTGATTCTGTAAAGTCGGGAAAGTATATGTATTCTTCTGTGCTTTATCAAGAAAACGGGCAATGGTATTACGAAGGCATAAAGAAAGACTATGTGCACGATATCAATTATGCACATAGAAAGAAAATAAGAGTTAATCAAGGAGAATCAGTTCTTCCGATTCCTGGAGGAGTCATCTTCTATACAGAGCACGAAGTAAGAGCACAATTGATATGATTTTTGTGGTAAATGTGTAATCTGTGCTTAGAACACGAGCTGATACATGATGCCGAATAACTCACGAATGTAATGACTGGGCAGCCTCCACGGAACCGTGGGGGCTCCTTCTGTTCCGCAGGGAATATCGAGATTCGATGCGATCATGCTGGCACGAAGTTCATGCCAGGAATTGGTCACGATCACGATAGTATCTCCGAGTTTTTCTTTCTCGAGGATCTCCTTGCTGAAAAGAAGGTTTTCTCTCGTGGTGGTCGAACGGTCTTCCTTATAGATACGCTCCGGAGAGATGCCCATGCTGACGAGCTCTCTGTACATACACTCGGCTTCGGAGATCGATTCATCTGCTCCCTTTCCGCCGGAGACGATACAAGGAGAATCAGGGTGCTCGACCAGGTATTCATATGCGGTACGGATACGGTCTTCCAGAACGGTGCACGGCTGATCATCAACAACCATACAGCCGAGGACGACCAGGACCGGAGGACGGTTGGACGCAGGTGCTTTTCTATGTGCATAGGCGATCATGAAAGATGTGGCGGTGATAACGTAGAGCACGCCGAGGATCACTGCTGCAAAAGCACAGTTCAGTGCGCGTCTTCCTGCCTTGCTGTTTCTGCGGTATGCCTTGATCCTGTTATTGATGCGGTCAAAGAAAAGCATATAAGTCATGAGGAGTGCAGAAAAAAGCAGGCCGGAAAGTGTGCCGATATTCTTTACGGAACCGGTGACGACTTCCGAAAGGAAAAGCAGCAGCAGCGCGCCGGAACCTAAAAACAGCACCGTGCGTACGATACGCTTTATAGAGATTTTCTTTTCCTTATATTGTTTCATTTCCTTTCACCTCAAATGATTTTGTTTACAACTATATCGTAGCATGGCGAGTGCTTTTCGAAATGACGGATATGTAATGGTATAATGAATGCGGTTAAACACATCAGATGGAGAATAGTAGAAAATGGAGAAGAGAATGAAGAAAAAAGGAATCATTTTCGATATGGACGGCACCGTCTGGGATTCGGCCGAGAACGTTGCCAAATCATGGACCATCAAGATCCATGAAGCGGGATATACGGATAAATCCGTTACCCGTGAAGATATCCAGAGCGTCATGGGAAAACCGATGGACGAAATCGCTAATATCCTTTTCCCGTATACGGAAAAAGGACCGGAAAGGGATGCGCTCCGTTTTTCCTGCGAGAAGTATGAGAACGAGTACCTGAGCGAGCACGGCGGTATCCTCTATGACGGTGTTATCGAGACCTGGAAAAAGCTCAAGGAGATGGGTTATCACATCTATATCGTCAGCAACTGCCAGGCAGGGTACATCGAGGCATTCCTCGGATACTACAAGATCGATTACGGAAAGCCGGAAGATCTTGTCGAGGATATCGAGTGCTACGGCAACAACTTCCTGCAGAAGGATGAGAACATCCGACTGCTTGCTAAGAGAAACAAGCTGAAAGCGGCCTGCTATGTCGGCGATATCCAGAGCGATTACGACGCGACGACGAAGGCGGGACTTCCGTTTATCCACGCGAAATACGGCTTCGGTGAGATCGATGCCGAGGTACCATATATCACGACATTTGAAGAACTGACAAAGGTGGTTCCGGAAGTCATCGGCTGATGGATCCGGAGTTAACAGAAGACAACTAAGACAACAGCACGGGAGGAAAGAAAAATGTTTAAAGATGAGATTGCGATCCCTTCGATCCTGAAGATCGAGCGCGGTGTGACTGCGCACATCGGCGACTACATGAAGGAGGCGGACATCACGCAGGTCACCATCCTTTTCGGAAACGGCCTGATCTCCATGTTCGGAGATACGGTGTTCAAATCCTGCGAGAAGGCGGGAGTGCAGATCCTTCACCATCAGGAGATGGATACGGTCGACTTTAATGACATTACGAATCTCGCTTTCCAGATCCCGAACAAGACGCAGGCGATCATCGGCATGGGCGGCGGCAAGGTCATCGATGCGGCCAAGTATATCGGATATATTCTCCGCATCCCGTTCATCAGCGTGCCGACAAGTTCCTCGTCGGACGGATTCTCCAGTTCGTCCGCATCGCTTACCGTAAACGGACATAGAAAGTCTCTGCCGGCGAAGATGGCTTACGGTATCCTCGTTGATACGGATGTCATCAAGAGTGCACCGGTCAGATTCCTCTATTCCGGTATCGGTGATATGGTCGCGAAGATCTCTTCGACCTATGACTGGCAGCATGAGGAAGATATGGGATACGACGAGGTCAATGACTTCGCATTCATGATCGCGAAGAAAGCGGTCAACTCGTTCGTAAGAACACCTTTTGAATCTATAAATGAAGACCTTTTCCTGAAGGAGCTTCTGGACTCCCTCGCGATGAGCGGAGTGGCCAATGAGATCGCGGGATCCAGCGCACCGACCAGCGGAAGTGAGCACCTGATCTCCCATGCGCTCGACCAGCTTCTCGAGCATCCGCAGCTGCACGGTGTCCAGGTTGGTATCGCGACCTATATCATGTGCAAGATCTGTGATCACAGATGGAAGAGGATCGACACCGTCTTTACGAAGACAGGTTTCTGGGATTACTGCGCGACGCTCGATCTTAAGGTGGAAGACTTTAAGAACGCGATCGATATGGCGCCGCAGATCAAGCCGTACCGTCATACCTATCTCCATGAGGAGAAGTACAGGACTATGGCAAAAGAACTGCTTACCTACGATGAGCATCTCAAAGCGATCCTGCATTGAGGTGAAGTGCTTTTCGATGGGAAGAGGGCCGCTCCGGCGGTCCTTTTTGTTTTCTGCTGCCTTTTGCTGATTTTATGTATATCGAAATAAATTTATCGAAAAACGATAAAAATCTATTGCAATTCGATTTTTCTCGTGCTATTGTTATATCAACAAGGTTGGAACCGGGCGCCTGATCAAGACAATTCACGGAGGGTTGGAAAATGAACATGAAAGACAGTATCGAATTGGCAGAGAAACTCTCGAAGGGATATCATGATCTGGAGAAGATGGATCGGGAGATCAGTGATAAGGAAAAGATCCTGGATACTCCTGTGAGCTCGTATCAGGAGCCGGCGCAGGATGTAAGCCTGTTTGAGACGGGAATTCTTGTGATATTTAAGGTGATTGCGTTCTTCTTTGTCCTGGGTATCGATGGATATATTTATTTAATCTCTTTCGCGACGGACTGGGATGAGCATACACGCTGGCATCAGTCCGTGGCCTGGGCAGTGATCCTCATATCCAATATCGGACTCATTGCACTGATTATTTTCGTTAAGCATCGTCGTGAGCAGAATACGAGGAAGTACCTGGAGGAGCAAAGAGTTAAGCATGCGGAATTCGCGAGGAAAAGGCGTGCAGAACTGCGTGAAGAACTTGCCGGGCTTTATCTGAAACGCTCTGAAGTAATTGTGGGTCTTGCGAAATACGATTCTCAGATCCCGCAGGAATTCCGGAGCGGATATCATATGATAAGAGTAAAAAAGATGCTTCAGAACGGAAAAGCACAGAACTTTGACGAAGCGGTCGGTTTACTTGTGCAAACTGCCCAATAAAATGAATAATTGCTCAGCAAGAGTTGCGTGGGCGAACAAATAATGTACGTTTTTTATCGTTTTTTGCTCTAAATTTTGCAAGTTGTTGCAATATAACTTGCAAATTGGTATGATGTATCCATCGAATACTAGCAAAGGCGCTAAGTGCTTCCCGGGATCACCGCAAAGATACGGTGAGCTGGACCGGCAGGGCTTGGCGCCCTTGTTGTTCTCTGATTTCTCCCGGGAACCTTTTCGGACCTGAGGAGGAAAAGAAAATGATGATGCAAAAGCAAGGACTGTATTCTCCTGAATATGAACACGATGCGTGCGGTATCGGTTTTGTCGTAAACATTCACGGCAAGCGTTCCCACCAGACTGTGAAAGACGGTCTTAAGATTCTTGCAAATCTGGCACACCGTGGTGGTGAGGGCAGCGACGAGAACACCGGTGATGGTGCGGGTATGCTCCTTCAGATCCCGGATGCATTTTTCAGAAAGGTCTGCCCGGAAGAAAATATCACACTCCCGCAGGCAGGTGATTACGGTGTCGGCATGGTGTTCCTGCCGAGACAGAGCGATGCCCGCGAAAAGTGCATGAAGGTCATCGATAAGGCGGTGGAAGAAGAGGGACAGATCGTTCTCGGCTGGCGTGATACTCCGGTCAATGAGAGTACGATCGGCGTGACCGCAGAGGAGAACCGCCCGTATATCATGCAGATCTTTATCGGCAGAGGCGACAAGACCAAGGCAGGTATCGCTTTTGACCGTGCTCTTTATGTTATCAGAAAGAAGTTGGAGAAGCGTACGATCGAGCTCACCGAGACCGATCCGCGCTATTTCTATTTCGCAAGTCTTTCCACAAGAACGATCGTATATAAGGGTATGCTTACTCCGGAACAGATGGATGCTTTCTATCTCGACCTGAAGGATCTTTCCTTCGATTCTGCTCTGGCACTCGTTCACTCCCGTTACAGCACGAACACATTCCCGAGCTGGGAGCGTGCGCATCCATACCGCTACCTGATCCACAACGGTGAGATCAATACTCTGCGCGGTAACATCAATGCGATGTATGCAAGATCCGCTTCCATCAGCAACAAGGCTTTCGGCGATGAGATGGAAAAAGTACTGCCGATCATTAACCCGAACGGTTCTGACTCGGCGATGTTCGATAACACTCTCGAGTTCCTGACCCTGTCCGGAAGATCTCTTGCCGAGACCGCCATGATGATGGTTCCGGAACCGTGGATCAAGCACGAGCAGATGGACGAAGATGTGAAGGCTTTCTACGAGTACAACAGCATGCTCATGGAGCCCTGGGATGGCCCTGCCGCACTGGCATTTACCGATGGACGTTCCATTGTTGCTACCCTCGATAGAAACGGTCTCCGTCCGGCAAGATATGTTGTTACGGAAGACGGTTACGTGATTCTTTCTTCCGAGGTCGGTGTACTGCCGATCGATGAGTCCTGCGTAATCAGTAAGAACCGTCTGCGTCCGGGCAGAATGCTCCTGATCGATACCGAAGAAGGACGTATCATCACCAACGAAGAGATCAAGAAGAAAGTCGCGACTGCGCATCCGTACAAGCAGTGGATCGATGAGAATATGGTCAGGCTTTCCGACCTGGTCGATGACTATAAGACTTCGGCAAAAGCACCGGCCAAGGCGGCTAAGTCTGCATCTTCCGACATCGAAGTAAAGCAGAAGATGTTCGGCTACACCTACGAAGATATCCGCAAGATGGTCATCCCGATGGCGAATACCGGTGCCGAGGCAATTGGTGCGATGGGTAACGACAGCCCGATCGCTGTGCTTTCGGATAAGCCGCAGCTTCTCTATAACTACTTCAAGCAGCTGTTCGCTCAGGTCACGAACCCGCCGATCGACTGTATCCGTGAGGACATCGTCATCATGGAAAGAATGTACCTCGGAAACGAAGGCAACATCATCGAGCCGAAGGCTACCGATGCACGTCATATCGCTCTGCCTTGCCCGATCCTGAAGGATGAGGAACTGGCAGCGGTTAAGAATATTAAAAGAAAAGGATTTAAGTCCGTAGTGATTCCGATCCTCTATGAGGCAAACGGTGACGGACATACTCTGGAGAAGGCGATGGATGCACTCTGCAAGACTGCATCCGAAGCAGTCGAGAAGGGCACGAACATCCTCGTTCTGTCCGACCGTGACGCGGATGCGGATAAGAGCCCGATTCCGGCACTGCTCGCTGTTGCAGGCCTTCACCAGCACCTCGTAAGAAAAGGACAGCGTCACATGACCTCCATCGTGCTGGAGTCCGGTGAGCCGCGAGAAGTTCATCACTTCGCACTGCTCGTCGGTTACGGTGCTTCCGCGATCAACCCGTATATGGCGTATGCAACGATCGCCGATGAGATCGCTCACCAGCGTCTCGATAAGGAACTTGATGTCGCGATCGACAATTATATCGATGCTGCCCGTCACGGTATCGTTAAGATCCTGTCGAAGATGGGTATATCCGCAGTCAAGAGCTACCAGGGTGCGCAGATCTTTGAGGCACTCGGTATCGGTGAAGAAGTTATCGAGAAGTACTTCACATCGACCGCATCCCGTATCGGCGGTATCGGCCTTGATGAGATCGCGAAGGAAGTCGGACAGCGTATGGAAGCTGCCTACAAGACTGCCGATACTCAGCCGGGTCTGGCTACAGGCGGTGTTTACCAGTGGCGTAAAGACGGTGAATACCATATGTTCAACCCGAAGACCATCTACCAGCTGCAGAACGCGGTCAGAAAGGGTGACTACAACCTCTTTAAGGAATACAGCCGCGGCCTGAACGAAGAGAATGAAAGACTCTGCACCATCAGAGGACTTCTGGAATTCGTTCCTTCTAAGCAGCCGATCTCCATCTACGAAGTCGAGCCGGTAGAGAATATCGTAAAGCGCTTTAAGACAGGTGCTATGTCCTATGGTTCCATCAGTAAGGAAGCTCACGAGGCACTGGCGATCGCGATGAACCGTCTTGGCGGTAAGTCCAACACTGGTGAAGGAGGTGAGGATCCGGAAAGATACGAGAGAATGGCTAACGGCGATTCGAAGATGAGTGCGATCAAGCAGGTCGCTTCCGGACGTTTCGGTGTTACCTCTGATTATCTCGTTCACGCAAGAGAGATCCAGATCAAGATGGCACAGGGCGCAAAGCCGGGTGAAGGCGGACAGCTCCCTGCAGGTAAGGTTTATCCCTGGATCGCAAAGACACGTCACAGTACTCCTGGTGTAGGTCTTATCTCTCCGCCGCCGCATCACGATATCTACTCAATCGAAGATCTCGCGGAGCTGATCCATGACCTGAAGAATGCGAACCGCTTTGCAAGAATCAATGTTAAGCTCGTTTCTGAAGTCGGTGTCGGCACGATTGCCGCAGGTGTTGCAAAAGCACGCGCAGACGTCGTTCTGATCTCCGGTTATGACGGAGGTACAGGTGCGGCTCCGAGAACGTCGATCCGTCACGCGGGTCTTCCGTGGGAGCTCGGTGTTGCCGAGGCTCACCAGACACTGCTGCTGAATGATCTTCGTTCCCGTATTACGGTCGAGGCAGACGGTAAGCTCCTGACCGGCCGTGACGTTGCGATCGCATGTCTCCTGGGCGCCGAGGAATTCGGTTTTGCTACAGGACCGCTGGTTGCTCTCGGATGTGCCATGATGCGTGTATGTAACCTCGATACATGTCCGTTCGGTGTGGCAACACAGAACCCGAAGCTTCGTGCTAAGTTCGAAGGTAAGCCGGAATATGTTGTTAACTTCATGCGCTTCATCGCTGAGGAACTTCGTGAGATCATGGCCCAGCTCGGATTCAGAACGATCGATGAGATGGTCGGAAGATCCGATATGCTCCGTGTCAATAAGGCGATCAAGTTCTGGAAGTCCACAGGTATCGATCTTTCTGCGATCCTTTATCGTCCGCAGCTTGACTCGACAGTTATCACACATCACACAGTATCTCAGGATCACAAGCTTGAGAACACACTCGACTATAAGGTTCTGATCCCGCTGTCTGAGCCGGCACTGAATGAAGGAAGAAAGGTCAGCCTTTCTCTCGAGATCCATAACACCGACCGTGCCGCAGGTACCCAGCTGGGTTCCGCGATCACGAGGATCCACGGCGAGAAGGGTCTGCCGGATGACGCGATCGATGTACACTTCAGAGGATCTGCAGGACAGAGCTTCGGTGCATTTATCCCGCACGGCCTGACACTGCGTCTCGAAGGTGATGCGAATGACTATGTAGGAAAAGGACTTTCCGGCGGTAAGATCGTGGTCAGAAAGGACAGAGACGCTTCCTTCCGCTCCGAGGAGAATACGATCATCGGTAACGTTGCTCTCTATGGTGCAACATCCGGTACAGCATACATCAGCGGTATCGCAGGCGAACGTTTCTGCGTAAGAAACAGTGGTGCGACAGCAGTTGTCGAGGGTGTCGGTGATCACGGATGCGAATACATGACCGGCGGACGCGCGATCGTCCTCGGACCTACAGGAAGAAACTTCGCAGCAGGTATGTCCGGCGGTATCGCATATGTATATGATGCCAACGGTGATTTCGCCCAGCGCTGCAACCAGGAAATGGTCGAGCTCCTGCCTCTGTCCGATCCGGAAGAGATCGAGTTCGTCAGATCCCAGATCAGTGAACATGTACGTGCGACACAGAGCACATATGCAGAACATATCCTGACCAACTTCGATGACCTCATCGGACGCTTTGTTAAGGTACTGCCGCATGATTATGCGAAGTTCAATGAGAAACTCGCCCAGGTACAGAAGGACGGTTACGAAGGTGACGAAGCCCTGATGATGGCATTCGAACTGGCAACCGGCAAGGAACAGGCACCGATCAAGGTGGTAGAAGAAACGAAACCGGAAGTAAAGAAGACTTCCGCAAAGAAGACAACCGCCGCGAAGAAGACAACAACCGCTAAGAAGCCGGCTTCTTCGACATCTCGCAAAGGAGGGAAGAAGAATGGGTAAGAATACCGGATTCCTGGAATACGAGAGAGCGATCGGACCGGACCGTGATATAAAAGAACGTGTCCGCGACTACCGTGAAGTACATCAGATGTACCAGTCCGAAGAGGCGGCCAGAACCCAGGGCGCGCGCTGCATGGACTGCGGTGTTCCGTTCTGCCAGACAGGTATGTTCTTGGGACGAGGCGCGACAGGATGTCCGCTTTCTAACCTCATTCCTGAGTTCAACGATCTTCTGTATAAGGGTCATTTCGAAGACGCGTACAAAAGACTCAGAAAGACCAACGGCTTCCCGGAATTCACGGGACGTGTATGTCCGGCACTCTGTGAAGGTGCCTGCACATGCGGTGCGGGATTTGCTTCCACTTCTGTAAGAAACAACGAGTGGTTCCTCTCGGAGACCGCATGGAAAAACGGCAACATGAAACCGAATCCTCCGAAGAAGAGAACCGGAAAGAAAGTTGCCGTGATCGGCTCCGGCCCGTCCGGCCTTTCCTGCGCAGACCAGCTTAACCACGCGGGACATACTGTCACGATATATGAGAGAGCCGACCGTCCGGGCGGACTTCTCATGTATGGTATTCCAAACATGAAACTCGATAAGCAGGTCATTCTCCGTCGTGTGAAACTGATGGAAGAAGAAGGCATTAAGTTCAAGTGCGGAGTGGAAGTCGGACACGACATCACGATCGAAGAGATCAGAAGTTCTTTTGACGCAGTCGTACTCTGCTGTGGTGCGACCAAACCGAGAAACCTCGTCGTCGAAGGAAGAGAACTGAAGGGAATCTATTTTGCAGTAGATTATCTCCGTACAAATACACAGGCGCTTTTCGCGAAGGATCACTTCGATAAAGAAGGACCGGCACCGGATCTGGCGATCTCCGCGAAGGGTAAGCACGTCGTTATCATCGGCGGCGGTGATACCGGTACGGACTGTTCCGCAACCGCGCTTCGTCAGGGTGCAAAGAGCGTTACTCAGCTCGAGATCATGGGACCGCTTCCGGATGTCCGTGCAGTAAATAACCCGTGGCCGGAATATCCGTTCGTAAAGAAAGTGGACTACGGTCAGGAAGAAGTGGCGGCAGTTTATGGCGAAGATCCGCGTCAGTACTATATGTCGACTGAGAAGTTTATCGGCGACAGCAAGGGCAACGTCAAGAAACTCCAGGTCGTTGAAGTCAACTGGCAGAAGGACGAGAAGACCGGACGCATGATCCCGGTTCCGCTCGACTGGTCGAGACACACGATCGATGCCGATCTCGTCATTCTGGCGATGGGCTTCCTCGGACCGGAAGATACGATCCCGGCAGCTCTGAAACTTGACCGAGACGGCCGATCCAATGTATCTGCCGAGTTCGGTAAATTCCAGACAAATGTGGACGGTGTCTTTGCCGCAGGTGATATGAGAAGAGGACAGTCGCTCGTCGTATGGGCCCTGACCGAAGGAAGAGGCGCCGCAAGAGAATGCGACAAATATCTCCGTGGCGGACAGGGGATCCTGCCGTAAAGACAAGTGCTTTTCAAAAAGAAAAGAAGTGCTTCCGGAATTGACCGGAGGCACTTTTTGTTTTCTTCGAAAAATGACGATTTAGTGATACGTTTTTGCTGATGTTAGGGTATACTTGTTTTTACTATTCAATGAAGGCAGGTGGTCGAGATGGAACAGGATAAGCGACTGGTATTTGATACCATTCCGGAGAAGTTCGATAAGTGGAGAGTAAAGTATAATCCCGAGCTGTTCGGACGGATCGTAAAGGAAAGTGATCTCGGCCCGGGAAAGTCCTGCCTTGAGATCGGACCCGGCACAGGCCAGGCATCGGACTTTGCAATCGAGAGCGGATGTGATTATCTGGCGATCGAGCTTGGCGAGCACCTCGCGGCGAAGATGAAGGAAAAGTATTCTTCCTATCCGAATTTCGATATCGTAGTGGATGATTTTGAGACGCATGATTTCGGAGATAAAAAGTTCGATCTGATCTTCTCGGCGGCGGCGATCCAGTGGATCGATCAGGACGTTGCGTACCGGAGGGTCAACGAGCTTCTCAAAGACGGCGGCATCCTCGCGATGTGCTTCATGAGAGCGGATTACCAGAAGAGCAATCCGGAACTGTTCGATGATATCCAGAAGGTATATGACAAGTATTTTGTGACGAATCAGCCGTACACACAGAAGTTTGATTACATGAAGGGTGAGGAATACGGGCTGACGTTCCTGGATGCACTTTCATTCCCCGGAAGAAGAGAGTATAACGCGGATGAGCATAACGAATATCTCGGGACGCATTCCACGCACATTACGCTCAAGGATGAATACAGAGATCTCTTCTTCAACGGAGTGCATGACGCAGTTGTGAAACACGGAAACAAGATCGTATTTGATGATCAGTACATGCTCTATCTTTACCGGAAATGAGTTTGACGCGAAGGTAGAACTCTGACAGATGAAACCTGATGAAAAAAGAAGTCCCTGCCCCGGAATACGGGACAGGGACTTTTGCAGTTTATCGATAAGATGATTAATCCTGTGCCGGTACAGGTGTCGGAGTCGGTGCCGGAGTTGCTTCCGGTGTCTTCTTTTCGCCTGTGGCATCAGGAGAGATCAGGATCGAGGACATGGAATCGTCTCCGACGATCGTGGTCGGGAGCTTGCCGTCCCACTTCTCGTAATACTTGTTGCGGAGAACATTCTCATCGATAGAGTCGGAGATCGCCTTGTTGGCATCTGCCTCTGCCTGAGCCTCGATGACCTTGGCATCTGCTTTGGCCTGCGCGTTTGTCTTCGTTACAGCAGCATCAGCTTCCGCTTTTTCGATGTTCTTCTTGTTCTCGATCTGCTGTGTTTCGTAGTCGATCTGCGCCTGCTGCTTCTTCGCGATCTTCTCATCGTATTCTGCATCGAAGGATGCATCGTTGATGACGACCTTGTTTACATATACGACTTCTGTTCCGTACTTCTCATCAAGAGATTTCTGGATGTTATCCTTTGCCTTCGGCTCGATGATGGAACGGTTCGTACAGTCGTTCGGCGACAGTGTTTTTGAAGTGGTCTTAATTGCGGATGCGACGAGTGACTCGCTGACCAGGCCGGCTTCATAGTTCGTTACGTTTGCATAGATCCATGCCGACTTCTGCGGGTTGATCTGGTAGGTGACTGTGATGCCCTGGAACATGACAGTGTTTCTTTCGGATGTCTCCGAAGAGATGGAGTTGTCGTTAAACTTGATGTCCTGCTGCTTGTTGTTGACCATTACGATCTCCTGGACAAAAGGAATCTTGAAATTGATACCGTTGTTCAGTGTCTGCTCCTCGACCTGTCCGAATGTGACACGCACGCCGGTATAACCGGTCGGGATGATGGTGAAAGCATACGAGAACAGAAAACTGACGAGGCCGAGACCGGCAAGAATGATCACGAGCTTCTTGTTGAGCGGGACTTTCTTCACGCCCTGCACCGAGGTGCCCGCGGAGTTGAATGACTTCTTGGCGACGAGTGCGATCGCGCCCAGGATCAGTAGTATTCCTAATACACGAAAAATAAGATTCAGCATATCTTTATCCTCCTTCATAATGAAGCGTTTTTCCTGCTTCGAAGGATATTATATCATAGCGTGTAACCGCATAAAGACAGCACGTATCAGGTTTTATACGTATCATTTGCAGGTGGAAGAAGAAATAGAGTTATTCCTGTTGACTTCACCGGGCAAAATGGATAAAATGTTAGCGTCCTAACAATTATTTATTCAGGACACTTTATTTTGTCCGTATAAACGGACTGAAGGCTTGGTAATCTATGACTAAAAAGAATGACACTTCGGCAAAAGCACCGGTCAGGGATCTCCATATGGGACCCTATGTCCGTCATCTGTCGAAGTCGATCCGGCTGGCCATTGATGAAGCTCTTGATAAGGAGTTTTCTTCCTCGGACGAGACGAGGCTGACTTCTGTGCAGGCACATGTCATGGGGTATCTCAACATGCAGCACGAACTCGGCAATGTGGTCTATCAGAAGGATATTGAGCAGGTGTTTCATATCCAGAGAAGTACGGCCACGGGTATCCTGAAACTTCTTGAACAGCGGGGATCGATCCGCAGGGTGAGCGAGCAGAGGGATGCGCGTCTTAAGAGGATCGAGGTCACGGAGAAAGCGAGGCTTGCAAAGAAGCGCGTAGACTCGACAATCGAAGGCGTAGAGAAGAGACTTGTCCGCGGACTGACAGATGAAGAAATCAAGACATACATTGAATTGACAGAAAAAATGAGAAGGAATTTGGAAGAATGATTAGACGATTATTGAAATCAGTACGAGAGTACAAAAAACCGTCGATCCTCGCTCCGGTCCTTGTCTCCTGCGAAGTCGTCATGGAGGTACTGATGCCTCTTCTGATGAGTAAGCTGATCGACAAGGGTATCGAGAAGAGCAACATGAACTATGTGTGGGCGATGGGTTCGCTGCTTCTGGTGTGCATGTTCATCTCTATGGCATTCGGAGCTCTATCCGGAAGAGAAGCGGCAAAGGCCAGCGCCGGTTTTGCGAAGAACCTGCGTCATGACATGTTCCACAACCTGCAGACGTTCTCTTTTTCGAACATCGACAAGTTTAAGACAAGCAGTATCATTACAAGATTGACCACCGATGTTACAAATGTACAGAACGCATACCAGATGGTGATCCGTATCGCGGTAAGAGCCCCGATCATGCTGATCTTCGCGATGTGTGCGAGCTTCTATGTGAATCCGAAGGTCGCCCTGATCCTTCTGGGTATCGCGCCGGTCCTTCTGCTCGGACTGATCATCGTGTTCCGCTATGCGCATCCGATCTTCGTACGTATGTTTAAGAGATTCGACGTTATGAACAATGTTGTTCAGGAGAATGTAAGAGGTATCCGCGTAGTAAAGTCCTTCGTCCGTGAAGACTACGAGATCGAGAAGTTTACAACGGTATCGAATGAGATTCGTAATGACTCTGTTAAGGCTGAGCGTGCGATCAACTTCAATGCGCCGCTCATGATGGCAAGTGTTTATACAGCGATGCTCCTGATCTCCTGGATCGGTGCCAAGCTTGTCGTAAACGACGAGATGACCACAGGACAGCTGACATCGATGTTCTCTTACACGATGCAGATCCTGATGAGCCTGATGATGGTGTCCATGATCATCGTTATGCTCGTTATCTCCAAGACTTCCGCCGAGCGTATCTCCGAGCTTCTCGATGAGACGCCTGACATTACGAATCCGGAGAATCCCGTCATGGAAGTGAAAGACGGATCGATCGATTTCGACCATGTATTCTTCAGCTATTCCAAGAAGAAAGAGAAGAGCTGTCTGATGGATTTCGACCTTCACATCAAGTCAGGTGAGACCATCGGCATCATCGGCGGTACCGGTTCCGGTAAGTCTTCCTTTGTTCAGCTGATCCCGCGTCTTTACGATGTTACCGATGGTGATATCAAGGTCGGCGGTGTGGATGTAAGAAACTATGACCTTGACGTCATCCGTGACAACGTTGCCATGGTACTTCAGAAGAATGTCCTCTTCTCCGGAACCATCAAGGACAACCTCCGCTGGGGTAATCCGGATGCGACCGACGAAGAGATGATCCAGGCATGTAAGATCGCGCAGGCTGACTCGTTTATCAGTGCTTTTCCGGAAGGATATGACACATATATCGAGCAGGGCGGTACGAACGTATCGGGCGGCCAGAAGCAGAGACTCTGTATCGCCAGAGCGCTTCTGAAGAAGCCGAAGATCCTGATCCTCGATGACTCGACAAGTGCTGTCGATACCGCGACAGATGCGCAGATCCAGAAGGGCTTTGCCGAGTATATCCCGGGCACAACGAAGCTCATCATTGCGCAGCGTATTTCCTCAGTTGAGAACGCCGACCGCATCATCGTTATCGATAACGGCAAGATCAATGCCGTCGGAACTCACGAAGAACTCCTTGCAGGTAATGAGATCTACAAAGAAGTATATGAATCCCAGAAGAAGGGAGGTGATCAGTAATGCCGCCGCCGAGAGGAGCACGTCCTATGAATCGGGAGGACATGAAGAAGAACCCGATCGACAAGAAACTGATCAAGAGACTTATGTCTTATCTGACAGGCAAATACAAGGTATTACTGGGCATCGTTATCTTCTGCATTCTGGTAGCCTCTGTCACTTCCGTTTTGGGTAATATGTTTATCCGAAACCTCATCGATGATTATATCGAGCCGCTTCTGATCAGCGGAGATAAGGATTTCTCCGGACTGGCCAACTGGATACGGACCGTCGCCATCATCTTCGGATTCGGCGTACTGGCCAACCTCTTCCAGGGACAGATTATGCTCGTGATCTCGAATAACGTGCTGAGAAATGTGCGTGACGATATGTTCAAGAGTATGCAGAAACTGCCGATCTCTTACTTCGATACGCACTCGCACGGTGACGTGATGAGTCATTATACCAACGATGTTGATACGCTCCGCCAGATGATCTCGCAGAGCTTTCCGCAGATGATCTCTTCCGCGATCACTATCGTTGCAACGCTGGTAGGTATGATCATTACCTGCTGGCAGCTGACGATCGTTGTACTCTTCGGTACCTTTACCATGATCTTCCTGATGGGAAAGATCGGCGGCAAGAGCGCCAAGTACTTCATGAAGCAGCAGGCATCTCTCGGTGATGTCAACGGATACATCGAAGAGATGGTCAACGGCCAGAAAGTCGTAAAAGTATTCACATATGAAGACCGCTCGAAAAAGGCCTTTGATGAAAAGAATGAAGAACTCTGTGACAATGCGACGAAAGCGAATATCTTCGCCAATATCCTGATGCCGATCATGGGCAATATCGGTAACGTCCTGTACGTGCTGGTCGCCTTCATCGGCGGTTTCCTGGCGATCGAGTGCGGTGTCTCCGCAATCTCCGTCGGTGTTATTGCTTCGTTCCTGCAGCTGACCAAGGCGTTCGTTATGCCGGTATCCCAGGTATCGCAGCAGATGAACTCGATCATCATGGCGATGGCAGGTGCCTCCCGTATTTTCAAACTTATGGATGAGACACCGGAGGACGATAACGGATATGTTACCCTCGTTCACTGCAAGAAGGAAGGCGACAATCTGGTCGAGGTTTCGGAAGACGAGGCGCTCTCTTTCAAGCGTGCTCATGGCGGAAAAGATTCCTTTGGCGGAACATCTTATGTCTGGGCATGGAAGCATCCGCATCAGGACGGTACGCTGACCTATGCCGAGGTTAAGGGCGATGTAAGACTCTTCGACGTTGACTTCAGCTATGACGGCAAGAAGCAGGTCCTCTACGATATCTCGCTCTACGCGAAGCCGGGTCAGAAGATCGCTTTTGTAGGTGCGACCGGTGCCGGTAAGACCACGATCACGAACCTGATCAACCGCTTCTACGATATTGCCGATGGTAAGATCCGTTATGACGACATCAACATCAATAAGATCAAGAAGGCGGACCTTCGCCACTCGCTCGGTATCGTTCTTCAGGACACGAACCTCTTTACCGGTTCGGTCATGGAAAACATCCGTTACGGTAACCTGAAGGCGACCGATGAGGAGTGCATCGAGGCGGCGAAACTTGCTAACGCACATGACTTCATCAGCAAGCTCCCTCAGGGTTATAACACAGTTCTTACCGCCAATGGCGCGGAGCTCTCGCAGGGCCAGCGTCAGCTGATCGCGATCGCGCGCGCCGCGGTTGCGGACCCGCCGGTCATGATCCTCGACGAGGCGACCTCCTCGATCGATACACGTACCGAGGCGATCGTGCAGCGTGGTATGGATGCCCTGATGGAGAACCGTACAGTATTTGTCATCGCACACCGTCTGTCCACAGTACAGAACAGTAAGGCGATCATGGTGCTCGAAAACGGCCACATCATTGAGCGTGGTGACCATGAGTCCCTCATCGCCGAAAAGGGTAAATACTACCAGCTCTATACAGGTGCTTTTGAATTAGAGTAAAAATGCGAATCCCCGGGATGCCGGTCTTGTCGCCGGGACTCTGCACGTTGCTTGTGCGGAACCGCTCCTCGACAGGCATTTCCGGGGATTTCTGTATTTCTTTTTAACCGGTTTCCGCTCCGGCTGAAATAGGTAATGAATTTTTGTCTTGATATTCTCAAATGGCATGATAGAATGGTTTTGTGCCGGGGATGGAAAGCCCGCACGAAACGGAAAAACAAGGGGTTGTTTTTAGAGGTATGCCGACTATTATTCGAGACAAAAAAGTGGAGAATCGCGGCCGTAAGGTTAAAGATATCAAAGATGAAAGATTCGGTCATCTGGTCGCGATCGAAGAGACGCCGGAGCGCTTTAATGGCAAAGTGATCTGGCTGTGCCGCTGTGACTGCGGGAATACGATCAAGATCACGTCCCACCGTCTTCTTCATACAGAGATCAGTAACTGCTTTGACGAGAACTGTCCGTATCGTGACACGACCCGTAAAGTCCTGAAAGAAGAGGACTTCTCGGGGGAGACGCGCCGCTGTTCTTCGGCAATGGAAGATATCACCGGTCAGGTGTTCGGCGATCTTACGGCCATCAAGATGACAGGCATCAAGAGCGGTAAGAATCTCCAGTGGTACTGCAAGTGCAGCTGCGGCCGTGAGATCAAAGCTTTCGAGCGTGATCTCATTCGCGGTATCAAAACCGATTGCGGTTCTATCCGTCATCGTCCGGGTATGCCTCGAATTGCACAGAAAAACATGAAAAAGGCGTAATTTGATATAGGCAAATTGCTGTTACCCTTCAAAAAATTGAGAAAATCATTCTGAAAAATTCGCAAAAAAGTGTTTTCAAGAAAACACTGTAAGTGTAAAATTTTTACAGAAATACAAACTGGAGGATTTTTTCTATGGGTAAATATTTCGGTACAGACGGTTTCCGTGGTAAGGCCGGCGTTGTCCTTACGGCAGAACACGCCTTTAAGACCGGTCGTTTCCTCGGCTGGTATTATTCACAGAAGCATCTGGAGTCCGGTAATTCGGATTGTGCAAAGATCGTAATCGGCAAGGATACACGCCGTTCTTCTTATATGTATGAGAACGCATTGGCAGCAGGCATCGTGTCTTCGGGCGCAGATGCTTATTTATTGCACGTAACTACGACACCCTGCGTCAGCTACATCACCAGAACTGAAGAGTTTGACTGCGGTGCGATGATCTCTGCAAGCCATAACCCGTACTACGATAACGGCATTAAGCTGATGAACTTCGAAGGCGAGAAGATGGATGACGATCTGCAGGATCAGATCGAGAAGTACATCGACGGAGAGCTTGAAGAGCTTCCTTACGCTTCCGAAGACAAGATCGGTAAGACGATCGACTATTATTCCGGCAGAAACCGCTACATCGGTTACCTCGTAAGCCTGGCAAGCCAGTCTTTCGAGAAGCACAAGATCGGTCTTGACTGCGCTAACGGCAGCTCTTGGATGATCGGCCGTGCGGTATTCGATGCTCTCGGTGCCAAGACATTCGTAATCAACAATGCACCAGACGGAGTGAACATCAACACCAATTGCGGTTCCACTCATATTGAGGGCCTGCAGAAGTATGTTATCGACAACAAACTTGACCTCGGCTTTGCTTTCGATGGTGACGCAGACCGCTGCCTCGCAGTCGACGAACTCGGTAATGTCGTCAACGGCGACAAGATCATGTACATCTGCGCGAAGTATATGAAGGAGAAGGGCGAGCTCGATAACAACACAGTTGTTACCACTATCATGAGTAACTTCGGTCTTTACAAGGCGCTCGATGAGGCAGGCATTGCTTACGAGAAGACCGCTGTAGGCGACCGTTATGTATACGAGAACATGAAAGAGAACGGTCACATGATCGGCGGCGAACAGTCCGGTCATGTTATCTTCAGAAAGCACGCACACACCGGTGACGGCGTTCTTACCGCTGTTATGCTGATGGGCGTTCTTATCGATACGAACCTCCCGCTCTCCCTGCTCGCAAAGGGCTGCGAAATGTATCCGCAGGTTCTCAAGAATGTTGTTGTTGACGATAAGGACGGCACACTTGCTGATCCGGCAGTTCAGGCTCAGGTTGAGGCCTGCACCGCAGAGCTCGGCGACAACGGCCGTGTTCTTCTCAGAAAGAGCGGCACCGAGCCGGTTCTCCGTGTTATGTCCGAAGCCGGTTCTCTCGAAGAGTGCGAGAAGCAGGTTGACGCAATCATCGCCGCAATGGAAAAGAGCGGTCATCTGGTGGAGGTAAAGAAATAATGTATACGATTAATGACCTTTATGATCTGACACAGACATATCCTCAGGTTGCTGAATATCTCGGCAAGTTCACATACCCCTGGGAGGCACTCTCCGGTATCACAGATCTGATCCTTGAGATTGGTAAGACTCTTCCGGAAGACGAGTTCGATCATCCGTCCGAGGACGTATGGATCGCTAAGGATGCAAAAGTGTTCGCTACAGCATATATCGGCGGACCTTGCATCATCGGCCATAAGACAGAAGTACGTCAGTGTGCATTCGTCCGTGGCAGTGCGCTCGTAGGTGAGGGCTGTGTCGTCGGTAACTCCACTGAGCTGAAGAACGTTATTCTGTTCAACAGCGTACAGGTTCCGCATTATAACTACGTCGGTGACTCGATCCTCGGTTATAAGTCCCACATGGGTGCAGGATCCATTACCAGTAACGTAAAGAGCGATAAACTCCCGGTCGTCATTAAGAACGGCGATGAGCATATCGAGACCGGCAGAAAAAAGGTCGGCGCGATGCTTGGTGACTTCGTTGAGGTCGGCTGTAACAGTGTTCTAAATCCGGGAACAGTGATCGGAAGAAACAGTAATGTCTATCCGACGTCCTGTGTCCGCGGTGTGATTCCTGAGAACAGCATTTATAAAGATCAGGGCAACATCGTGATCAAGAGAAAGTAAAGAAGAGCCGCGCGTGTTAATCATGTGCGGCTTTTTTATATTACTGCGCAAAACTTAGGTACAAGGAGGTACATTTATGAAAGTTATTATCGCAGAGAATTATCAGGATGCCAGCAAGAAGGCGGCGGACATCATGGAAAAGATCATCCGTGAGAAGCCCACATGCACCATCGGTCTGGCAACAGGATCAAGCCCGGTCGGCATGTATCAGGAGCTCTCCCGTCGCTGCAAGGAAGAAGGTCTGGACTTCTCTCAGATCCACTCCGTAAATCTCGACGAGTATGTAGGACTTGAGCCGACACACAACCAGAGCTACCGTTACTTCATGGACACCAACCTCTTCGATCACATCAACATCGATAAGGCGAATACATATGTAGCTAAGGGAATCGGCGATGTGGACGAGAACCTTAAGGAATTCAACGAAGTACTTGATAAGGCAGATATCGAGATCCAGGTCCTTGGTGTAGGTCCGGATGGTCACCTCGGCTTCAACGAGCCGGGCCCGGTTCTTTTCGACGGTGCGCATAAGGAATTTCTTGATGAGTCCACCATCGATGCTAACGCCCGTTTCTTCGCAACACGTGATGAAGTTCCGCGTTATGCTGTAACCATGGGTATGGGTAACATCATGCGTGCAAAGGCGCTCCTGATGATCATCAACGGCAATAAGGTTGATGCTGCGACAAAGCTCCTGATGAATGATACTATCGATCCGATGTGCCCGGCAACATTCATGAGACTGCACAGAGATGCAACAGTCGTTCTGGAGAAGAAACTCGCTCTGGAGATCGGTTACATCAAAGAGTAATCGCTTATTAAGATCGCAAAATAAATACCTTCTCGCACTGTCCTCGGGCGTTGTCCTGCGGAGGCGCGGAAGGTATTTTTGCGCTCCTTTTCTATGGCGATTGCTCTTTGATGGGCACGCGATTGTGGGAAAGATACGAGTGGTTTATTCCGCGATGGGCGGGTGTGCGGTAAAATGAGTGTAAGTTATTCTTTTACGGATGTGATGTTATGAAACTTCGAAAACTGTCTTTTGATCTGAGTGTGTGTAAGCTTAAGGATCTTTCCGGGATCGATCTTGGGAAAGAGTTCTTTTTCATCGGGAAGACCGACGAGGAGATCTCGCTGGTCTGTAAAACAGAAGATGTGCCCGAGAATTCGACGGACCGGGATGACGGTTGGAAGGGCTTCCGTATCGAGGGAGTTCTGGACTTCTCACTGATCGGGATCCTTTCGAAGATCTCCGGCATTCTCGCGGAGAATAAGATCGGGATCTTTGCCGTGTCGACGTATAACACGGACTATATCCTTGTGAAGAAAGAGAACTTCGATCGTGCGCTGGACGCGCTGAGAAACGAGGGGTATGAGATCGCATAAGGCATGTGCGGGACAAGTGCTTTTCGGGAGGAAGGATTATGGTTACTTTTCAAAAACTGACTGAAGATAAACTGGATGAATTCATCGGCCTTCGTATCCGCCAGCTGCGCGAGGAAGGTGCGACGGAGCAGATCGATCTGGTGCCGGCGCTTCTGGACTATTACCACCGGCATATGGCAGATGGGACTTTTGTGTCGTGGCTTGCGATGGATGGAGAGAAGATCGTCGGGACCAGCGGTATGTCATTTGTCGAGAAGCCGCCGTATTTCAGCTGTCCGAACGGCAGGATCGGGCTTCTGTCGAGTATGTTCTGCGATCCTTCGTACCGGCGGCAGGGCATCGCAAAGGAACTGCTGTCGCGTGTCGTGGAAGAGGCGCGCGCGTACGGGTGCGGCGCGGTGCAGATCACGGCGTCGGATATGGGTGTGCTGCTCTATACGAACTTTGGGTTCAAAAAGAACGGAAACTTCATGCAGTATAACCTGTAAGGATGTTTAGGCTGTCGTGTCTAATAGGTGGTCTAAAGATGGGCGGCAATTAGGCACGATGTTAGACATATGGCGGTGTGGTCTGATATGTGTCCTAATGAGACATACAAATCAGACCACTTTTCTGACAATTAGGGCTATAGTCAAATAAGTGGCCTAATCTCGCATTGGGATTAGACCACTTATTAGATCATACTCGTAAATCTTATAAAACAAGGGCTTTTACTTCACCTTATAGATGAGAAGTGATCCGTCGGATGAGGTGAATACACGCTCGCCGAGGCTCTCGAAGCAGGGGTAGTAGATGAATTTGAACTCGTCGAGTTCCATCGATCCACAGATGATGTAGTGGATATCGTACTTATCGATCAGGCGCTTGACCTCATCAACATTCGTGCTGGTGTAGATCGTCGTGACATCATCGTAACGCGGGAACAGATAATTCTGCCATACGCTGTTGTTAGGATCATCTTCGTATTCGCCTGTCTCAGGATTCGTCCAACCGTGGAAATGCCACAGCCACTCATGTGTCTGCCAGCCGACTACGTTCGGAAGACCTGTGTATGCGGAAACGATGCATCGTTCCGTGTAACTGTAACCATAGGCTTCGCAGATATTAACACTTTCCGATTCGTTCTCGTTCAGCCAGTCGATCGCCTCTTCGTAAGGGATCAGGGCACCGGCATACCGCATGCTCTGATCTTTATATGTCTTCTCGACCGGAACGAACTCCGGAAGATATGCGGTACCATCCAGACCCTTGTAATTTGACATCTTGATCTCACCGACGCGCTGGTCAAGTGCGCGGAGGGTGTAGTGACCCGGGATCAGGATCACGAGGATGAGAAGCAGGATCGAGACGGCCAGTCCCCAGTTGGAAAGATTTCCCGCACGGGTGACGTGCGCCATAAAGCGGAAGACGGTATAGGCTACGACGAGGGAAAGAAGCACGAAGCCCGCGAATGTGAACTTAAACATCGTGTTCGCACGCTGGTTGTGTATGCCGTAGATATCCGGTACGTAGATGATTTCCGGTGCCAGGATCATCATCAGGCCGACAAATCCCATACCGACCATGAAGATGTCGATGATGGATCTCTTGCGGAAGAATTTCGTAAGGAGATTGTCTCCGAATCTGGCAAAGTGGTAATCCATCAGATGGAAGAAGTAGAGGATCGACAGAATGAAAGCCGGCTTTTCGGTTTCTTCGTAATCACAGTCTAAAGAAGCAGGCTTAGGCATGGGTTTTTCAGGGGCAGAAACGTCAGGCCGGGCATCGACCAGGTCAGGGTCTTCTGCTTCGGAAGAATCCTCTTCTTCGCTGCCTGAAACGTATATGGAAACATCATCTGCTTCCGAAGCGTTCGAGGAGACATATGCCATCTTCGGCCGGCGGGAAGCGGGATGGATCTTCTTCGGACGTGTAAGCTGAAGCGGAGCGGGAAGAACAGGAAGCCTGTTCTTCTTAAAGGCGTGACGCTCGGTAAATACGACCAGAAGGAAGAGTGCAAGCGGAACCAGTATATGAATGAACCAGACGATCATGAACTGGAACAGAGAGGTGTGTCTGTCGACCAGTTTGATCGTGTTGGAGATCATGTCAAAGTTGTAGTTGAACGACAGAGCCACGAAACTTGAAAGCGAGAAGAACATGGCCATCGAGGTGCCGGTCCGGGAGATCGCGGACGGGAAGACTGTCGACAGTATATAGGCAATCACGAAGATCGCAATCTGCAGGCAAAGATGAACGAAGATATTGCTTGAGAACAGGAGGTATACCCCGAGGATCGCTCCGACATCGAAGAGAAATACCAGGCAACTTCTGAACGTGCATAGATATGTCGACTGGCACCCGTGATAGACAAGCAGTCCCATGGCGCAGAAGACAAAGTATATGAGGAAGTCCCAGTAGTTGCACATCTGGGCAAGACCGAGAAGGAAAGCACAGATGAAGAGTTCGGCGCGGAAATGGAAGTTCATCTCCGATACGATATTCTTTGAAAAATCGTGCGTGCGGCAAAGACCATTCAGTGCTTTTTCAGGATGCTTCGCGTGATAGACCGCGATGAACATGAATGCGATGATCAGAAGGACGATCGTCAGGCTGACAACATGTGCGTGAAGGTCGCCGATCAGATATGAATAGAACGGGAATTCATGGATGGTCCAGTCAGCGTGTTCCGCCGTTCCCTCGAGATAAGGGTCCGGATTATGTCCGATGAATCGCGTGGAATTCGGATAGAAGAAATCGCCGGTCTTTCCGACGTCGATGCCGAGGGCTTTCCATATCTTCCAGAAAAGCACTTTGTTTCCGACGCTCTGCTCGTCGTAGAAGAACGAGTGGGAGTTACCGAATGCCATAGTGCAGAAGGAGGCCAGAAGACCTGCAAAAGGCAGGTAGTGGATCGATACCTGACAGTCCTTTTTCTTCCGGAGGGCGTCGATAAAGAGCTGGCCGAGCGAGTAGGCGGTCATGAACGGGAATGCGATGGCGGTACACATCGAAAGATTGTATCCGACATTCGGGTTGATACCGACTTGCTTGACGAGGTACGAGAAGATGTACTGGCCGAAATAATAGTAGTTGATGGGCTTGCCCGCGAGCCAAGGGTCTTTTGCCGGAAGACCGTCATAGCGGACCATGGAGTTCATGAAGGCAAAGTCCATGAATTTCTCTTCGCCGTTGATGATCGGTGCGAGGCCTCTGCAGAAGCAGAGGAAGACCATGACGGCTATGAAAAGCACTTCCTCCCAGAGGATGTGCGCAATGTTTGAGTTGTCAGAGAGCGCGAGTATGGCGGCGTCTCTCGTCTTCGGAGTCCCCCAGCTGATAATCGCCAGGAGGAAGAACATGAACCATGTCATCGGGCGGCTGAAAGAATTCCAGATGCCGAGGTAGGAGAACAGCCAGAGAGGTCCTGCGGTAAAAAGGATACCGACAATTCTCGAAAACCCGTATCCTGCGGATACGAAACCCTTAAAGAAATGGGCGACCAGCGGGAATGCGGCCCAGCCGTAAAGATAGATCAGTCCCCACCAGCAGAAGAAATCCGCATGATCGTTCTTGAGATACAGTCCGAGAAGGAACGCGATCAGCGCGGGGGTCAGAAGGAGAAGAAATCTCGGAAGGACTTTCTTGATGTCCACTTCTGAAAGACTCATCATTGACAGACGGTCGCGGAATGTAGTCGAGGATCCAGCTTCCTCTGCTTTTTCAGCAGCTTCGAGGATACTGCCGGCTGTATTTACGTGCGCTTCACGGACCGGATTTGCACCGGAATTACTGCGCGTCGACTTCGAGCTTTTTTTCACGAGAGAAATCCTCCTTGATCTTGGCGACGGTGGCGTTGGCCTGCGATACACAGGCATCCATGCGGAACTTCGAATCTTCAACGGGACTTGGTGTCATGGCGAGACTGCACACATAAAGGCCCTCGACCGGCTGCAGGAATTCATCGAGCGGGTGATTGAGCGGCTTGGCGTAGCGCGTGCGTGTCAGACGCCAGGTACGGACGGAGTTTCTGGTCACGCTCGGGTTCATATACTGAAGTCTCTTAAAGAATGCCTTAAATACATCCGCATCGGACGCCGTCCAGAGCGGAGCGGAAGTCAGAAAGCTTCCGGAAAGGTACAGAACGTGTCCGCCGTATCTTCTTTCACCGACCATGCTCGTGTGCTGGATGATGCGCTGGAACGGCTCGTCGACCGGGAGCATACGCGAGTAGCACTCGGTAAACGGTGATTTCATGAGCATCAGCAGGCACATGTTCGCCTGATAGGTGACGTCCATGAGTGAATCACGGAAGTCAGTCGGCATATTGAGAGCGTGTGTGATGTGTACGAGATTTCGGCACGAACCTGTGTAGAGGATCGTGTCGCACTCGAGGAAGATCGAAGAGGAGTCGGCAAGTACGCACTGCACGCGGTAGCGCGGGCGCGAAGGATCATCGCTCTCCGAAATGTCAGATACCGTGTAGCCGTACTGGATGATGCCGCCGTGGTCGGTGATCTCCTGGACAAGAGCTGCCAGAAGCGAGTGGAAACCATTGTCGAGGTATCCGAGCTTCTTTTTGCTGGCTTTACCGTACCAGAGGGAATCGTACCACTGCAGTTCGTCGGAAAGACCAAGGTCCTTGAGAAGTGAGATCAGGGCACGGTCGGATTTCCTGATATGGTGGGGGAGAAGCTCAATATATTCCGAGCCCAGACGGGAACAGGCGAGCATGCCGCCCGGTGTGGACTGCTGTTCGACGACCTGCACACGGAATCCGGCCTGCGCCAGCTTATAGGCACAGACCAGTCCGGAAAGACCGGCACCGATAACACAGATCGAGGTTTGCTCCTGCATGTGTCCTCCCTATCAGATCTTCTTGGCTTCCAGATAGTAACGCTTCTCGACGGCTTCGCCCATGGAGAAGGTCTTTCTCGGGAATACGCCTTCCTTGCTGATCGTGTCAAAGAACGAATTCTTCGATACGTCCGGCAACAGGAAGCCGAGCTTGTCTTCTGCGGCAAGAGATCTTACGGAATCTTCGCCGTGGATGTAGTCAGTATGGATTGAGTCGGACTCGATGGAATCGAGGAAGCCCTGAAGGGATCCGACTGCCAGTGTGTGGGCAGGAGTTCCGATCACCATCGTGAAGTCTTCCTTGCCGTCGGTAACGAGGATCGTCTGGGATCCGTCTTCTGTGCCTTCCTTTCTAAAAGCACCCGCACCCTCGAAGCTGATCTTCTGGGATGCGAAGTACTTCTCCGCGGCACTCTTCAGAGCATCTTTGGTAAGACCGAAAGTCACTCTGTGGATCGGCTCGAACTGGAGTCCTTCGTCGTGGATGTTGACGATCTCGACGAGGCAGTAACGTGCCGGATGGCTCTCGCGCTCGGACTCCGGAAGTGTCTCGCGGACATTCTCCCAGTGCTTCTTGGCGGTGGCCAGAGAGTGGTTGCCGTCGCCGACTGCGAAAAGGAAACCATCCTCAGAAGCAGACAGCAGTGCTTTTAACGCGGAAATAATACCATCGGCGGTCTCGGAGCCGGCCTTGGTGAAATAACCCTTGATATGGCCGCCCTCGGACATGAGGTCAGTGTCGTAAACGAGGTTGCTGCTGTCCTTCGAAAGGGAAGAGAACGCAGGCTCGATGACGGTCCTTGCCGGGTCGTTGATCAGAACCATGATATGCGGCATCTCGATCGGTGCGCGCTCACGGATGCGGACACGCGGAGGAATACGGGAAAGAACGGTACCCTCGGTCGCGCGGATGCGGCTCTTGTTGCCGGGCGTAAAGTCATACTGCTCGAGATCCAGCGCGAGCATCAGGCCCTTTCTGGAATCGTTGAACTTCGTCTTTCTGTCGAGAAGGATAAAGCCCGGATCGAGCTCGGTAAGGATGCCCTCGCCGATATATTTGTTAATGGATTCCGTGATGGCGGAAAGACGGGCGTCGATCTGCTCCGGTGTCTCTTTCTCAAGGTAAACTTCCGGCAGGAACATGCGAAGTGTAGACGGCGCAGTTCCTACATTATTCTCCACATCCTCCCAGTACTTCGGCTCGGATGTGAACTGGTCACACGCGATGCACGCCCACTTCGAAAGATCTGTGCCCTGCTTCGGCAGAAGGATCTTCGGTGCAGCAACCGCGATATCTTTGTAAATGTAATTCATGGATACCCTCCCATGTAATTGAAAAATAAGCCATAACATTATAGCACGCGTAAAGAGAAAAATCTCCAATCTTCGCTGTTAGTGTTATAGTGGTAGATAGAGAGAGTTGAGTGGAGGTGGAATCATGGCGAATCGGGAAAACAGCAGAGGCAGGCTCCTTTGCCTTCTGGACATTCTTCAGAAAGAGACAGACGCGTCGCACGGGCTTACGATTCAGGACATGATCGGAAGACTCGAAACAGCCGGGTTTTCCGTGAATAGAAAGACGCTCTACGACGATATCCGCGCACTTCAGGAATCCTCGATCGAGGTTGAGAAATCCGGCGGGAGAAGTCCGAAATACTATATCGAATGCCGTGATTTCGAACCCGAAGAGCTCATGATCCTCATCGATGCCGTCGAATCCGCGGGCTTCATGACCGAGAAGAAAAAGGCGGCGATCATCAAGAAACTCAAGAGCCAGACTTCTTCGGGATATGCCTCGGAGCTCAATGAACAGATCCACTATATCGGCCGCCATCACTCGACCAATAACGATTTTATCTATACTGTCAGCGCGATCCGCCGTGCCATGACTCAGAAGCATCCGGTGAACTTCCAGTACATCGACTACGATGTCGATAAAGGCGAGATATTAAAGCACGATGGCATGAAGTACATTCTCCACCCGCTGGCACTTGCCTGGAACAACGGTTTCTATTACTGCATCGGCACGCGTCCGGAACAGAGTCCCGAGGGCGAGAAAGACAAGCTTAGAAACTTCCGTATCGACCGCATGAAGAAGGTCACCGTCGATGAGAAGACCCCGCTGGCCAAGCCGCCGAAAGGCTTTAATGTTGCCAAGTATATGGAGGAGTCTTTCAATATGTACGGCAACGAGCCGGTCACGGTGCAGATCCGGTTTAAAAAGAGCCTGCTGACGCAGTTTTATGACCGTTTCGAGCAAAATGTTCCCAAGATGCAGGATCCCAAGGATCCCGGCTATCTTATCGCCAGTGTGACGGTCAATGTCAGTCCCACGTTCTTTGCATGGGTATCCCAGTTCGAGGGAGGCTTCACGATTGCAGGCCCCAAGAGCATCCGGGAGAAGTATCATGAGCATCTTCGAAAAGCACTGGAATCTTAAGCGTATAAATATATAGATTTTCTTATCTAAATCGTGTAAAATATCGGGGCACGCGAAATCAACGGCGCGTGCCCCGCTTTTTACGTAAGGAGACGAAAACGAATGAGACAGTTTACCTCTGATGAATTGAGAAATACCTGGAAGCAGTTCTACATCGACCGCGGTCATGTGGATGTCGGCGCCGTATCGCTGGTATCCGACGGATCGACGGGCGTTATGTTCAACGTCGCCGGCATGCAGCCGCTGATGCCTTATCTTCTCGGCCAGAAGCACCCGCTCGGCACAAGACTCTGCAACGTGCAGGGCTGCGTCCGTACAAACGATATCGACTCCGTAGGTGATAAGAGCCACGTTACCTTCTTCGAGATGATGGGTTCCTGGTCCCTCGGTGATTACTTTAAGAAAGAGAGATGCCAGTGGAGCTTCGAGCTTCTGACACAGGTTTTCGGGTTTGACGCCGATCACCTCGCCGCTACTGTTTTCGCAGGTGACGAGAATGCACCGCGTGACGAGGAAGGCGCAGAGTTCCGTATTGCTTCCGGCTTTAAGAAAGAAAATATCTACTATCTGCCGGCTGAAGATAACTGGTGGGGCTTAGAGTACGGTCCGTGCGGCCCGGACTCCGAGATGTTCTACATCGCCGACCGCCCGGATTGCGGTCCGGACTGTGGCCCGGGATGCTCCTGCGGTAAGTACACCGAGCTTGGTAACGACGTATTCATGCAGTACGAGAAGCATAAGGATGGCACTCTTACTCCTCTGAAGCAGAAGAACGTAGATACCGGCTGGGGCCTGGAGAGAATCCTCGCTTTCCTCAATGGTTCCCGTGATGTATACCAGATCGACCTGTTCGCTCCGGTCATCGCTTATATCGAGAAAGTCTCCGGACAGAAGTACAATGCGGACGAGAAAATGACACGCTCCATGCGCATCCTTGCCGACCACACTCGTACCTCCGTTATGCTCATCGGTGACGCTGCGAAGCTCGTTCCGGCAAACGCAGGTGCAGGCTACGTACTCCGCCGTCTGATCCGCCGTGCGGTAAGACACGCAAGAACACTGAACCTGAAGAAGGACGACATCCTCAAGATCGCAACCATCTTTATCGATGAGATCTATAAGAACAGCTATCCGCTTCTGACCTCCAACCGTGAGTTCATCCTGAATGAACTGACCAAGGAGATCGAGCGCTTTGAGAGCACTCTTGAGAACGGCATGAAGGAGTTCAAGAAGATCCTCGACACCGCTCGTTCTGAGGGAAAGAAAGAGATCGAAGGTAAAGATGCTTTCTATCTTTATGATACGTTCGGCTTCCCGCTCGAGCTCACCACAGAGCTTGCAGAGGAAGAAGGCCTGACAGTTGATGAAGAAGGCTTCAAGGTCTCCATGGAAGAGCAGAAGCAGAAGGCCCGCGACAGCCAGAACTTCTCCGCGAAGCTCAACGCTTCCGCCGGTATCTTTGATACACTTGATGAGAGCATTACCACAAAGTTTGTCGGATATGACGGACTGAATACGGAAGGTAAGATCGTTGCAGTAGCTGACGAAGCTTCCCTGAAGGATTCCCTCTCCGAGAACGAGAAGGGTACGATCGTTACTGACGTTACTTCGTTCTACGGCACCATGGGTGGTCAGGTCGGTGATAAGGGTTCAATCAAGACCGCTGACGGTGAGTTTACTGTTACTGAGGCGATCCACCTCCCGGGCGGACGCATCGGTCACACCGGTTATGTTTCCAAGGGAACGATCAAGAGCGGCAGTGCTGCCGAGCTCTCCGTCGACGAAGGAAACCGCAGTAATACATGTAAGAACCACTCCGCGACACACCTTCTGCAGAAGGCCCTGAAGATCGTTCTGGGTGATCACGTTGAGCAGAAGGGTTCCCTTGTTACTCCGGACCGTCTGCGTTTCGACTTCTCTCATGATGCGGCGATGACGGCTGAGCAGATCGCTCAGGCAGAAGCAATCGTTAATAAAGAGATTGCGGCTTCTCTCGCAGTACGTACTGATGAGATGAGCCAGCAGGAAGCCGTCTCCACCGGCGCCATGGCGCTTTTCGGCGAGAAGTACGGCGATGTCGTCCGTGTCGTCAGCATGGGCAAGGGTACATCCGGAAACAACGAAGCGGACTTCAAGGATGCTTTCTCCGTTGAACTCTGTGGTGGTACTCACGTTTCCAATACTTCCCAGATCCAGCACATCAAGATCCTTTCCGAGTCCGGTGTTGCGGCTGGTGTAAGAAGAATCGAGGCTCTGACCGGTGACGGCGTGCTCGCTTACTACAAGGAACTCGAGGATCTTCTGAATGAAGCTGCAAAGCTCCTGAAGGCGAACCCGTCCGAGATCGTAACGAAGATCGATCACCTGCAGAAGGACTTGAAGGCTGCGAACTCCGAGATCGAGTCCATGAAGGCACAGGCTGCGAAGGATGCTCTCGGTAATTCCCTCGAGCAGACAGAAGACGTCAAGGGCGTCAAGCTGCTTGCTACGAAACTGGATAATGTTGAGATGGGTGCTCTCCGTGACCTCGGCGACTCCCTGAAGGATAAGATCGGCGACGGTGTCGTTGCTCTGCTTTCTTCCTGCGACGGCAAGGCCAATATCGTCATCATGGCGACAGATTCCGCAGTTAAGGCCGGCGCTCATGCCGGTAACCTCATCAAGGCGATCGCTCCGATCGTCGGCGGTGGCGGCGGCGGACGTCCGAACATGGCGCAGGCCGGCGGTAAGAACCCGGCAGGTATCGACGATGCTCTGGCAGCCGTAAAGACTGAACTCGAAAAGATGCTGTAAGGAGGAAAAACGTATGTGTTTATTCTGTGATATCGTAGAAGGCAAGATCCCTTCCACCAAGGTATTTGAGAACGACAAGGTCCTGGCTTTCAAGGACATCAACCCGGCAACACCGGTACATGTTCTGATCGTTCCGAAAAAGCACTTTGACGACATCCTCGATATGTCCTCTTCCGCAGAAGGTAAAGAGGCACTCGGTGATGTCCTCGACGCGATCCCGGAAGTAGTCAAGGCAACCGGCATCGACGAAGGATTCAGGATCATCAACAACTGCCGTGAGTTCGGCGGACAGACCGTCAAACACGTACACTTCCATATCCTCGGCGGCGTAAAGCTTTCCGAGAAGATGATCTGACCGGTCGGAAAATATTGGAAATAAAACCGGAGCTTTTCTGCTGGAATTGCTCCGGTTTTTTGCTGCCTGAAACCGTGATAAAATACTTTCGCGAAATATTGTTATACATTTGGGGACGATATTCTGTGGCGTAAAACGCCTGTAGACGCTATAGTATAGGTGAATAGGTTTGTAACGAGCGTGGATTGTTTCTGTTTTTCCGTTATCATGTTCCGCTCGAGTAAGAAGGAGCTGGTTTTATGTGTTTCCCAGCTCCTCTTTTTATGCCAGAAATGCCTGCAAATCCGACGTCCGTAACCAGAAAATTTCAGATATGTCACTTAGATGTTATGTGTTTCGTATATACTGAAAATGTGATTTCAGGCGGTTCGCCTGTGATTTGTGGGGTGAGGAACTAATGGCCAAAAAGAAAAACAGAGTGCTCTGCTATGTGAAAAGATCTGTCGGAGCGGTCGTGATTACCGGTGTGCTGGCAGGAACATGCATGGTACCTTCGAAGGTGCGCGCACAGGAAGATCTCACCTCGGATTATGTGGACCTTACATATAAGACACTTCTCGGACAGGATCCGGATGTCGAGTCCTTCGGGTTCTGGTATAACAATCTCAAGAACGGAAATACCACGGCGGCCGGCATGATCGAGATGCTGACCGAAAGTGAGGCCTTTAAAGCAAAGGGATATGATTCCGGCAAGTCGATCGATACGGTATCTCTGGCGATGACCGGAAAAGAGCCGAATCAGGAAACAAGAGCGAAGTATACGGACTACCTCGATAAGGGAGTCAGTCTCCGGACATATATCTACGAAGTTACAAAAGACCCCGGGTTCGCTTCGGCATGCGCACAGTACGGCATCACGCCGGGTGAGATCACCGATCTCGAGCCGATGGATAAGGATCCGGAACTTGCTGCCTTTGTCGGCGAGATCTTCACGGAGATGTACGGAAGAGCCCCGGTGGCAAAAGAAACCAACATCTGGGTCGAGTTCTTTTACAGCGGAAAAGGAGTCGCCCCGACGATCGATCAGATCATTCATTCTTCCGAGTTTGCTTCACTGGCAAAATCAGATGATCAGACGATCGATGCTCTTTGCCATGTAATGCTCGGACGTGATGCGTCTTCCGATGAAAAAGCACTGTACCTTTCGTATCTCGATAACGGTGCTTCCATGAGCTATGTAACCGATAAGATCTCGGACAGCCAGGCTTTTGCAGACCGCTGCACACGCCTCGGCATCGCACCCGGACATGTCACGCTTACCCAGCCGAGAGATAACAACTATGAGCTGACATCTTTCCTGACACGTCTTTATTCCAGATTCTCCGGTAACCGGCCGGGAGAGGACGATCTGAACAAGTATGTCAACGAGACGATCGAAGATCCCGGAAGAGTTCGGGAAGTTATCTCGCAGATGCTTTCCACACCAGAGAGCCAGGCACTTCTGGAAAGTGATGACGATTTCCTGAATACCGTGTTCGAAGTCTTCTACGGACAGGCACCTGAACAGGAGAAGATCCAGGCGTATAAGATCGGTCTGAGTAACGGCATCACGAGAGAGAGAGTTCTGTATTCGATCCTTCAGGATCCGGCTTTTGATACGAAGATGAGTGAATACGGGATCGATACCCATGTGGAGAAGGTTGTTCCCGAGAAGATCGTCGCGCTGACGTTTGACGACGGTCCGTATACGGATGTTACGATGCGCATCCTCGATGTGCTCGAGCCGTATGGCGCACATGCGACATTCTTCGTGACCGGTGACCGTGTCAACCGCTACCGCGACTGCATTATCCGTGCGACGAATATGCACTGTGAGATCGGTGACCATACCTGGAACCATACGACACTTACCAAGATCTCGGGAGATGCTGTCCATAAGCAGATCTGGGACACCGCGGATGCGATCTATAACCTGACCGGCATCTATCCGAAAGTAATGCGACCGGTCGGAGGTTCGTATAACTCGACGGTCGCCGAGAATGTCGATATGCCGATGATCCTCTGGTCGATCGATACCAATGACTGGAAATACAGAGACAGCCAGCACGTCATCAACGAAGTCCTCACGAATGTCCGTGACGGAGATATCATTCTCTGCCATGACCTTTATGAGACGACGGCGACGGCAATGGAGACAGTCATTCCGGAACTGATCAACCGGGGATATACACTGGTCACGATCAGTGAGCTGGCGGAATATAAGAAAAAAGAACTGCAGAACGGAAAAGCATATTCCTCCATGAGAGGGTGAGAGTGCTTTTCAGATACGGGGATAAAGGGTATAGTTGCTGATTTGAATATTGGGGTGAAAATCTAAAACAGGGAAGAGTGTACCTATGAGTGAGAAAACGAATGCAATTATCGTGGAGATAAGAAAAGTAATCTGCGGCAAGGATACCGTGATCCTTCAGGCACTGGCCGGAATCCTTTCCGGAGGACATGTCCTGATCGAGGATGTGCCGGGCGTCGGAAAGACAACGATGGCGCTGGCATTCTCCCGCGCGATGGGACTGGATTACGGACGTGTACAGTTCACGCCGGACGTTCTTCCTTCCGATATCACCGGTTTTTCTGTATTCGATAAACATTCCCAGTCCATGGTGTACCAGCCGGGATCTGTCTTCCATAATCTCTTCCTGGCGGATGAACTGAACCGCGCATCGAGCCGTACGCAGTCCGCACTTCTGGAAGCGATGGAAGAAGGTCAGGTCACGGTCGACGGTAACACATATGCACTTCCGAAACCATTCACGGTCTTTGCGACACAGAACCCGTCCGGCGCATCCGGAACGTCTCTTCTTCCGGACTCACAGATGGACAGATTTGCGATCCGTATCTCGATGGGATATCCGTCCGCCGATGCGGAAAAAGCAATGCTCGAAGATAGAAAAGACGGCAATAACCCGCTGAATTCCGTACGCTGCCTCTGCAGTGCATCGGAGCTTCTGGCGATGCAGGAAGAAGTCAGCCGCGTGTTCGTTTCCGAACCTCTGCTGGACTATATCATCGCACTGGTTGCCGGTACGCGTACGCATGACGATCTGGAGAGAGGCGCAAGCCCCCGTGCGACACTGGCACTGACTTCCATGGCAAGATCCTATGCCTATCTTTTCCATAGAAATTACGTGATCCCGAGCGATATCCAGGCCGTATTCACACCGGTCATGGGACACCGTCTGATGCTCACTCCTGAAGCGGAAGTAAGCGAAAGACGCATCACCGATATCACCCGTGAGATCCTCAAATCGGTTCCTGCACCGAGAGTCTGATAAGGACGTGCATCACGTATGTTCAGGAGCTGGTGTATCTATATCCTGGCGCTGTCCGGCGTCATCGCATTTTTCCTTTTCTACCAGATGTGGCTGGCATGGTACTGTCTGATCATCCTTCTGTTGATCCCGATCCTGGCGCTTCTGCTGTGCCTGATCTGCGGGACGAACCGGAAGGTTTATCTGACGTCGCCGAGAAATGTAAAGATCGGGGATCAGGCCTTCGTTGATCTGGCGGTCACGGGAACAGCGGTCAGCGGTTTTTCCGTACTGCGCATCAACTACACGATCCATGAGAAAATGACGGATAAGATCACAAAGAAGAAGCTCTTCGTCCATGGCGACAAGCGAGTGAGAATCCCGATGGACACGGCCCACTGCGGTGCTTTTCGCATGGACGTAAAAAAGGTCAGGGTATACGATCCGTTCGGACTCTTCGGCATCACGAAGAAATGCCGTTCTTCCTGTGAGCTGATCGTCCAGCCTGTCCCGCAGATGCCGGAGGCGCTTCCGGATATGAACGGATTTAAGGCGAAGAACTTAAGAAGGTCCCAGTCCCCGTATTCGGAGATCTACGACGTGCGCGACTATCTCCTCGGAGACCCGATCAAGAATATCCACTGGAAGGCGTCCGCCAAGAAGGATGCACTTCTGGTAAAAGAACCTCAGGAAGAGTGTTTCGGGCATGCCCGTGTCTTCCTGGAACTGGATTATGACAGAGATATTTTCGACAGAAAGATGGGAGAACTTCTGTTCACGTCGGAGTATTTCCTGAAAAAGGAGATGCCCCACAGGATCCGTGTGCTCCCGCCGAGAAAAAAAGAGATCGCCTTTGAGATCCAGTCGCAGCGTGATTTGGATCTGGCGGTGCTTCGTATCCTCAGCATGAAGATCCCGAAGGAGACAGCCGATGAGAAAAAGTGATTACGTCATCCCGGCTTCTTCGTCCGCCAAGCCGGTCAACTACATATTCCCGACGCTGCTGACCACGATCCTATGCATCAGCTTTACGCTTATGCTGACAAGCACGTATGCGCTGTCCGTTAATAAGCAGATGATCATGATCGTTATCCTTTCGATGGCTTTCGTGGCGACCTGCCTTCATATCCTGACCGAGAAGAAAAAGTGGGTATCGCGGGTAATCCTGATTCTGTCTTTGTTTATTCCCGTACTTGTGGTCTGGGCCGATATCGGCGGAGTGAGAAGAGGCGTGGACGCGCTGGCATATGTGCTTAAGAGGTTTACCTTCCGTGACTGGGACTACGACGTCGAGAAGCCGCATGACGCCGAAGGCGTGCTGACGGGTTTCCTCCTTGTTGTGAATACTCTTCCGGTGCTTTTCACTTCGTACGTGATCGCGAGAAGAAAAAGTATTCTCCTTTGCATTCCTTTCTATGTACCGTTCCTCTTCCTGTCGGTCGCGCTGAACTATAAGTTCCCGGAGCAGCTCTGGTGTGAACTTGCCATCGGCGGAATCATTCTTCTTTGCCTGTTCCACTGTCTCCGTAAGAGCGACCGCGTCGCAGGGGACAGGAAGCTTCTGATCATGACGGTGCCTGCAATGTGCCTGGCATTTCTGGTCGGGATATGGTTCCCGCAGGAAGGCTATGACAAGAATAAACTCGCCGTCCGGAGCCTGAACAGTATCGAAGAGTTCTTCGGCCAGAGCAAGCTTCCCGGCAATCTCGGCAAAGTATCGGGTTCGGGTTCGAAAAGCGAAAAGAAACCCTACATGGGCGGAATCGAGATCTCGCAGGAGGATGGCGAGATTTCCTTTTCCCGTGTCGAGCATGAATACGAAGATCTGAACAGAGTCGGAAACTTCGATCCGCCGGACTATGTGCTGATGAAGGCCTGCCGGTATGATCTGCTGGATTATGATATGGTGAGCACCTATCAGGGCGATCTGCCGATTGAACCCGGCGACCGGGCTCTTTATCTTAGAAACCGTTCGCTGGATACCTATACCGGTCATGAGTGGGGCAATGCCGAAGAAGAACCCCGATCTGAGCATATCTATGCGGAGGATGCAGCATTACAGGCTCGGGTAACCGCATTCGCGCTCAGTGTTGACACTATGGATTCTATGGATTACCACTACTATGTGCCATGCTATACTGACTTCTATACTATGCTGGGAGACGATACGGGGATCTATCCGGGAACACAGGATTTCAATGTCCTCCTATCCCTCGGCGAATCTGATTCGACGATTAACACCTATCCGTTCTATGGAGTTCCCGTTCAGAGATCTGCAGATGTCTGGTCCGAGGAGTATCTGAAGTATGTGAATACGACCACTCTTGATGTGCCGGAGGAGACGCGTAAGCAGATCCTGGACAGCGGTCTTCTTCCTGAGTGGTATATGGCGCTTTATAACGGTGAGATCGAGGCCTCAGTCTATGATAAGGTCATCGCCGTCAGCACGTTCGTCAACAAGCTCCATCCGTATGACTCGCATACGGATTACCCGGACGAGGACAAAGATTTTGTCGTATGGTTCATGGAGGATAGTCAGACCGGTTTCTGTGTGCACTATGCGTCAACGACCGTCATACTTCTCCGTATGCTCGGTGTGCCGGCGAGGTACTGTACCGGATATATGCTCGACAACATGCTTTTGTCTGCAAAGGATTACTTTGTTTCCACGAAGGATGCACATGCCTGGTTCGAGTTTTTCACTCCGGAATACGGCTGGGTCATGGGAGATCCGACACCGGGTAATTCCCTGGTTGCGGATGGCTATGATGTGCACGCTCTGATTGAGAAATACGGAATCCCGAGCAGTGCGGAAGAACTGATGAAATACGGAGAACCTGATAACCCGACGGTGACACCAAAGCCCGGAAACAGAGCCACGCCGACTCCGCGTCCGACCGGTTCTGCGGGAAAAGCACCCGATGGCGGCAAAACACCCGGAGCTGACGGAGATTCGGGAAATTCATCCGACAGCAAAGGTTTGAAGATGAACCCGATCGTACGTAAGATCCTCCTCGGTGCGGGAGTTGTTATTCTGATCCTGCTTCTGATCCGTGCCATCTATACGGCACTATGGAGAAGAGCCTTTAGCAGAAGCGACATCAATGCCCGGGCGAGAGCCTACTATCACTATTTTTCCTGGATCGGAAGAAAGTGGAACAGGCGTCCTTCTTCGCAGGTAAGAACGATCGCGCAGAAGGCGGCATTCAGTAAAGAAGGCATCACTGAAAAAGAACTGGAAGATCTCGTTTCTTCTGGAAAACATGAGCTTTTGAAAGCGCGCAAAAAACAGCACTGGTACAGAAAAGTTCCTGTACAGGTTCTTTTTGAAGTAAGGGTTTAAGTGACGTATTACAACAGAATGAATTAATAATGTGAACAGATACAGGCGGATCATAACGCATTTTTGCGGGATGATCCGCCTGAACATATACTTGTGTGTCCTTCTGGAAAAGGCCATGAAGTGGTCAATACTTGCCTTGTTGGATTACTTCTCGTTAGACTTTGCTTCCAGAACTGCTTTCGCCAGCTGATCAGCGCATGATGTCGGCTTAAAACCACAGGTGTTGCCGAGAAGCTTGTCGGCGATGTCATCTGCTTTCCAGCCGTCAACGAGTTTACTGATCGCCTTGAGGTTGCCGTTGCATCCGTTAGTGAAAACGACGTCAGTAACAACTCCGTCATTGATCTCGAAGTCGATCTTGGTTGCGCAGGTTCCGCTGGTGCGATAAGAATAATGCATAGTTGTGTTCCTCCGATAGTGCTTTTGAAATAGAATTTAACCTTTAGATCTTCGGCAGAAGCGAGATGTCACGCTCGACGGGACAGGGTGGAAGGTATTTGCTGAATACCTCAACATATCTCGTGCCGAAAGAGATGGAGACGAGCTCGGAAAAAGCGATGCGTGTCGGCTTCTCGTCCCACTTGCCGTCCGTGTCGAAACCGCGGACGAAGATATAGCGGTCATCCTTCTTTTCGATCCGTCCGATCACGTAGTCAATATTTCCGCTGTTTCTGTCCTCGGACTCGAAGATCGCGTTCAGGCGGTTATGTGAAAGATAGTTCAGCACGCCTTCCCAGGAAGTGATATCGATGTCGGGCTTCTTGACCTGCGCGGTCACGCCCTCGTTCTCGAGGATATCGTTTGTCAGGTCAACTTTCGAATTGATCTCGACAAGATCCTTCAAGCGGCGGACGACATAGCCATCCAGACGGAAATCCTGTTCGTCCATATACATAAAAAGCTCCTCGCCGGCCTTGACCGGGAAACAGCTGTAACAGTTCGGGTCGGCTTTTAAAAACATGCGGCAGAGAAGCGTCTGGCGACAGGCTTCTTCCAGGACTGCGGTGATCTCGAATTTCTTCATGGTACCCCTCCTGCGCAAAGAAAAATACTTGCTTTTGATTATATCACGGATATATGCAGTCTCATCATAGCAGAAAGCGGGGCGGGGGAATCACCTCCGACGCTTTCCAAATGTAAATATTATGTAAACGGAATAAGGCAAAAAGTTCCGAAAAACACACTATTCTTGGGCGTTTTTTGTTAGATGAGGCAGGTGCCTTTATGATAGAATTATTATATCGGATTCTGCCGTGTGTCACGTGGGGGTGTTAGGGGCAGAACAGAGGGTAAGCGAAGTAAAGGCGGTACGGTGTGCGAGGGGCGTTCACCGGTAGTTGGGGTATGAGAAGATTCCGTGTCAAGTTGACGATAATGATCGTACTGGTCGTTCTGGTCAGTACGGGACTGCTCTCGATCATCAGTTATCGGAGAGCCAAGCAGAGCGTTTTTACACAGTCGGAAGAGAAGTACCGCGTAGCCGCAGATAAATATGCACAGGAACTGACCACCTGGCTGAACTCAAATGCCACGATCGTCGATACACTTGCTGCGAACATCGAGTACAGCAGGTTCTTCGACCAGGACGGGGCATTTTTTCATGATTACCTGAAGTCGGTATACGACAGCCTGAATACGAAGGGCTACATCTACGATATCTATTTCACCTTCCCGGACAATACGATGGCTTGTGCATCGGATTTCGTGGCTGACGGCACAGTCGACTTCTCACACGAACGTGACTGGTACAGGGTCGCGGCGGAGACGAATGAGATCTATTATTCTGCACCGTATATGGATTCGGATACGAAGAAGCCGATCATCACGATCTCGAAGGCTGTCCGTGCGGACAGTGAGCTGAAGGGCATTATTGCCGCGGATATCTTCGTGGATGTACTGGTCGACATTATCAACGAAGCGGATGTGGCCGAAAACAGTTATGCATTCCTTGTTGACCAGAATATGAGTGTGATCGTGCATCCGAATGAAGCGTATTCTTTCACGGAAGATCCGATCGGCATGATGCAGGTGCCCGGCTCTCCGTACGCGGAAGTTGTCGCGAATATCCGCGCGGATTCCGATGAGACAGTCTACGTAGAGGACTACGATGGAGTTACCCGCGGGATCGTTGTCTCCAGAATGGAGAACAGCGGATGGCATGTCGGTATCGCCACCAGCAAAACTGAGATGAAGAAAGGCCTCGGCGGTCTTGTCAGAAGCTACCTGATCGCCGCCAGTATCGCCGCTCTTATCGGCGGAACGATCGCGGTCATCCTTGCATATGTGATGGACAAGAACAGCAAGCAGCAGCAGGAGTATGCGGAGAAGGTACTGCGTCTTGAGAAGCAGGCGGCCGATGAAGCAAGTAAAGCGAAGAGCCGTTTCCTCGCTGATATGTCCCATGAGATCAGAACCCCGATCAACGCGATCCTCGGCATGAATGAGATGATCATCCGTGAGACGGATAATCGGGAGATCATGGGTTATTCCAGAAATATCCGCCAGTCCGGACAGAATCTTCTGGCTCTGGTCAACAGTATCCTCGACTTCAGTAAGATCGAGAATGGTAAGATGGAGATCGTTTCTGCGCCGTACAACGTGAAGTCGCAGATCTCCTACGTGATGAACTCGATCTCGGAGAGAGCCCGCGCGAAGGATCTCGAACTCGTACTCGATGTCGATCCTTCGATCCCCACGGAGCTTTACGGCGATAACACCCGTATCAACGAGGTCATCATGAACCTGCTGACGAATGCCGTAAAGTACACGGAACAGGGCACGGTTACGCTGACGATTAAGGGTAAGGAACGTAAGGAAGATCCGGAGAAGCAGATCCTCCTTTACGTCGAAGTCAAGGACACCGGCATCGGCATCAAGGAAGAAGACATGAAGCGTCTCTTCGAATCCTTTGAGAGACTGGACGTGCAGAGAAACAGGAATATCGAGGGCACAGGTCTCGGTATGTCGGTATGTACGAAGCTCCTCGGCCTGATGAACAGTGAACTGAAGGTCAAGAGCAAGTACGGCGAGGGTTCCGTGTTCTGGTTCGAGCTGTGGCAGAAGGTCGAAAACGATGAACCGATCGGCGAATTTGAAGTCACGAATGCCGAGGCGGAGAGCGACGAAATATACAGAGAAGCTTTCCATGCACCGACGGCGCTCATCCTGATCGTCGACGATACCAAGATGAATATCGCCGTAGCGGCCAGCCTCCTGAAGAAGACGGGTATCCGTATTCACACGGCGCTCAGCGGAGAAGAGGCGATCCGTCTGTCCGATGAGAATAAGTACGACATGATCCTGATGGACCAGAGAATGCCCGGCATGGATGGTACCGAAGCGATGAACGAGATCCGCGGTCTTGGCAATAAGCTCAATGAGAAGACCCCGATTATCTGCCTGACAGCGGACGTTATCCGCGGCGCCAGAGAAAGATATATCGCGCAGGGCTTCGACGATTATCTGACCAAGCCGATCGACGGACGTGAGCTGGAGAAGATGCTGCTTACGTATCTGCCGGAGGAGAAGATCGAGATCGTTGAGGAGTCTTCTGAAGAAAACCGTACCGCGCAGGATGAAAGTACGGAAGTGCTTTTCGAGGCGCTGGCTAAAGCCGGGGTGGATGTGAAGACGGGGCTTTATTTCTGTCAGAATGACAGGGATATGTATACGTCGATCCTGACCGAATACTGCTCTGAGCAGAAGACCAAGCTCCCGAACATTCAGACCTGCTATGAGGTACATGACTGGAAGAACTATGAGATCTATATCCACTCACTGAAAAGCACCAGTAAGACGATCGGCGCGAAGAAGCTCTTCGAGCTGGCGGCGGATCTGGAGGCGGCTGCCGGACGCGGGGATGAGCTCGCGATCACGGACGGACACGGTAAGGCGATGGATCTGTATACGAAGACTGTCCGGGCGATCGAGGAAAACCTGGAGATAAAACAGAATGATATTGACGAGGAGGATGAGATTTTCGAATTCCTCCCGGAGGAGAATAACGAGGACTAGGAGGGTTCCAATGGCGAAGTGGGTTATGGTCGTGGATGACGATACCGCGAACCTGAAAATGGCTGGACACATCTTAAGCAGGAACAACATGCGCGTGACGGCGCTCAAGTCGGGGCACGCGTTACTTGAATATTTACCCGAGAAAGGATTTCCGGATCTGATCCTTCTGGACATCAAGATGCCCGGGATCGACGGATTTGAGACGCTGAAGCTTCTCCGTGAATACGAGAAGTCCGTCAACGCCGAGGCGACACCTGTCATCTTCCTGACGGCCGATGAGGATACGAACACCGAGACGCGCGGATTTGAGATGGGCGTATCGGACTTCGTAAGAAAGCCATTTAATCCGGATGTTCTGATGCGAAGGATCGACAACGTCATGTCGAGCCGCTCCGAGATGCAGAACTTAAAGAGTGAAGCGTCGATCGACAAGCTTACCGGACTTCTGAATAAGGGCGCGACCGAGGCCATGATGACCAAGGTCTGCGCGAACACGACCGGATGTCTGATGATGATCGATCTCGACTCCTTTAAGCCCGTCAACGATATTTACGGCCACGATATGGGCGATAAGGTGCTCCTGGGCTTTGCAAAGATCATTCAGAACGCCGTGCCGGAGGGAAGCACCTGCGGACGACTGGGCGGTGACGAGTTCATCGCATTTGCCAAGGGTGTGCTGAACGAGACGACGGTCGCGTCGATCACGAGCCGCCTGAATGACGAAGTCGTCGCCATGGCCAAAGACCTGATGGGAGAGGATATGGATATTCCGCTCGGCGCATCGATCGGCGCGATCTATGTGCCCCGTCACGGAAACGATTTCAATACGCTCTTTAAGCTCGCCGACAAGGCGCTCTATACGGTAAAGAAGAACGGCAAACACGGTTACAGCCTCTATTCGGCCGAGTCCTTCGACGATGACGAAGGAGGAGATGCACTTCCGGATATCTCGGCGATCTCCGGTATCCTCGGAGAGAGAACGATCCCCGATGTGGCACTGCAGCTTGATAAGGATTCTTTCTCGCCTGTGTACCGTTACATCATCCGCTACATCATCCGTAACAGGATCAGCGCGTGCAAAGTGCTTTTTACGCTGGGAAAAGCGGAAGATGTTTCCTCTGAAGAATACATGGAACTCCTCGATGAGTTCGGAAACCACATCCGCGAGTCGCTCCGTAAGTCAGACATCCTGATGAGAAACCGCAAGAACCAGTACTTCGTTTTCCTGACGGATATCCGCGAGGACAGTACGGGCAAGGTCATTAACCATATCGTCGAAAGATGGGAACGCCATATGGGAAGAAGGCTCGTCGTCACCTACGAGAGCGAATTCCTCGGCAACGAATATGAAACGAAGTTCAATAAGAAGAAAGACAGAAACGTCATTATCGTTGATGACGATGCCATGAACCTGCAGGTCGCGGGCAAGATCTTAAGCTCCGGCGGTATCCGCGTGACGGCGCTGAAGTCCGGAAAAGCACTGCTGGCTTACATTCAGGATGGCGGCGGATGTCCGGATCTTATCCTTCTCGATGTTAAGATGCCGGATATGGACGGATATGAGACGTTGCAGAAGCTCCGCGCGATCAGTGCGGATGCGGCGAAGATCCCGGTCATGTTCCTGACCGCGGACGAGAGCCAGGGCGCAGAGAGTAAAGGCCTTGCACTCGGTGCGATGGACTTTATCCGCAAGCCTTTCGTTCCGGAAGTTCTGCTTCTGCGTGTGCGGCACATGATCGAACTGGTTACACTCCAGAACCAGCTCAACTTCGAAGTTCAGAAGAAGACACAGGAGAACCGGCTTCTCCTCGTGCACGTTGTCGAGTCACTTGCGGCGGCGATCGATACCAAGGACATCTATACGAGAGGTCACTCGGGACGTGTCGCGGAGTATGCCAAGAAGATCGCGGCGCGTGCAGGATATTCCGAATTCCGTCAGGATGAGGTCTACATGATGGGACTTCTTCACGATGTCGGCAAGATCGGAATTCCGAATGAGATCATCAACAAGCCGTCAGCACTGACGGACGACGAGTTTGCCAAGATCAAAGAGCATCCGGGGATGGGTGCGAAGATCCTCTCGAATATTAAAGAGGATCCGGAACTGACGGTCGCGGCTCGTTACCATCACGAGAGATTCGACGGAAGAGGATATCCGGACGGGCTCTCGGGGTTCGATATTCCGGAAGCGGCGAGGATCATCGCCGTTGCAGATGCCTATGATGCTATGTCGAGTAACCGAAGCTACAGGGAAAAACTGACGGACGAGAAGATCATGGCGGAACTGAACAACGGAAAAGGTTCCCAGTTCGATCCGAAGTTCGCGGATATCATGATTGAGATCATGAAAGAGAAGCTCGAACAAGAATCTAAGGAGAATGCAAATGACTAATCCGAAACAGGCCTCCGAACAGAGCGAACTATTCCATTCATCCCACCTGATGGTGCTGATCACATTTACGGTATGTACGGCACTGCTCATCGGAGAATCGATCCTGATGGGCTGGGAACTGTTTATCCTTCCACCGATCTGTGTCGCCGTGATCATCTGCTGGGTCGTTCACTTCAGACAGGACGCATCTCCCGTATTCCGCCTGCGGATATACGGTATCCTGATGATGTGTACGGCCTTTTTCTATGGTATCCACCGCACATCGACCTTTGATCTTGCCATCGTCATGGCCATGCTGATCATCCTTTTCACGACGACCGGCATGAAGGGCCTGATTACGATGTGCCAGATCACATACTATGCGACCATGGCTTATAACCTGTCCGTCATGGCTTATGAGGGAGAGACCTTTGACTCCCTGACAGTGACAAGGATCATTCTTCATCTGGCACTTATATTCGTAGTCGGATGGTTTGCAAAACTGATCATCGACAGATGGACACAGGTGATCACGAATTCGCAGGATGAGATCGTTCAGCTGACCGAAGCGACAGAGCGTCTCAATGATTTTCTCGCAAATGTTTCCCATGAGATCAGAACTCCTGTTAATGCCGTTATCGGACTGACCAGCATCTGTATCGAGAAGTCCCAGAACCGTGAGATCTACGGCGATCTGGTCGCCGTACGCGAGGCCGGCCGCAGGGTGGCGGATCAGATCAGTGATATTCTCGACTACTCCGAACTCGACCGAAAGAAAGCCGTCAGCAATAACGAAGACTATATGCTCAGTTCTGTCCTCCACGATCTCGTAACCGAGCTTCGTGTGATCAAGTCCAAAGAAGTAGAGCTGATCATTGATGTAGACCCGGCGATCCCGGCGGTCATGAATACGGATGTCTCGAAACTGAAGAAGATCCTCCGTGCGCTGATCGGCAACGGACTGAAGTATACGAAAAAGGGCGGCGTCTATGTACGTATCGTCAGTGAGAAACAGAGCTACGGCGTCAACCTCTGTATCGAGGTCACGGATACCGGTATCGGTATGTCGGACTATGAACTCGAGAAGGTCTACGACAGTTTCTATCAGGCGGATTCCGGCCGTGCGAGAATGGGCGGCGGATTAGGCCTCGGCCTTGCGATCGTATCCGGATTTGTCTCGCTCCTCGGCGGCTTTATGACCATCACGAGCAAGCAGGATCACGGTACGACCGTTCATGTCAGCCTGCCGCAGAAGGTGATCGATCCGACGAGCTGCATGTCTGTTGCACATCCTGACGAACTGATCCTCGGTGCGTATCTCCACTTCGAAAAATACTCCGACCCGCAGGTGCGTGATTACTATAACTCCATGGTACTCAACATCGTTAAGGGCCTGGGTGTCCAGATGCACCGTGTAAATAATCCGGAGGATCTCAAGCTCCTGCACAGCACGATCCACATGACACACCTTTTCGTTGCGGAAGAAGAGTATGCTTCCAATATTGATATGATCGAAGAATATGCCAAGGACATGATCGTCGTTGTAGTAGCAAACGGGGACTTCAAGCTTTCCGCAGGCTCCCGCGCGAGAGTCATGGAAAAGCCGTTCTACTGTTTCCCGGTCGTATCCGTTCTCAACTCGAGTATCCATGATAAACAGACCGCCGGATTTAAGATGTACTGCAAGGGCGTCAAGGCACTGGTCGTCGACGATGAACCGATGAACCTGGTCGTTGGCAAGAGCATCTTTAAGAGCTACGGCATGGAAGTTACCACAGTGCTTTCCGGACAGGAATCGATCGATATCTGCAGAGAACAGGTCTTCGACATTATCTTCATGGACCACATGATGGGCGGCATGGACGGTGTCGAGGCGATGAAGAGGATCCGCGCGGATGTCGCGGGAAAGAACGGCGAGGTACCGATCGTTGCGCTTACGGCCAACGCGATGAGTTCTGCCAAGCAGATGTTCCTGTCTGAGGGCTTTGACGGATTCGTCAGTAAGCCGATCGAGACGGATGAACTCGAGCGCGTCATGCGTCAGGTGCTTCCGAAGGCACTTGTTACCTACGAAGAGATCGAGAAGATCGCGGCTACAGAAACGGATTATGAGGAGATGCGCAGAGAACCTTCCCCGAAGGTCAGTGCACTTTCTCTCCGTGAACAGCTCAAGCCGTATTCGGTCGACACCGATGCCGGCATGAAGTACTGCATGGGTGACTTTGATTTCTATAAGTCGCTGCTGGTCCAGTTCGCGACCGAGTCTGAGCAGAAGATTCCCCTGATCGGAAGATACTATGAGTCTTCCGACTGGAAGAATTATGAGATCCTCGTGCATGCTCTGAAGAGTACGTCGAAGATGATCGGTGCCGGCAATCTTTCCGAGTCGGCAAAAGAACTCGAGATGGCGGCGAAGGAGAAGAAGGAAGAATTCATCGCCGAGAACCACTACCCGCTGATGGGTGAGTACAGCCATCTGGCGAAAGGACTTTCTGCGATCCTTTCTGATGAGATCGAGGCGGCCCGAAAGGAAAAGAATAAGACGGAGGACGAAACGGAAGTATCTTCTGAGCCGGAAGAGGAAGTCTTCGAGTTCTCCGCAGGTGAAGACTCGCCGGAAAATAAGGAGAATGATGAGGAGATCCTCGAGTTCATTCCCGAAGATGAGGAAGGAGGGGTAGAAAAATGAAAGGCATTATCGACTACATTTTCAGACCCTCGACACACGATCCGGAAGTCGTGAAGTCAATCTATAAAGGAATGGTAAGGACTACGCGCGCAATGGTTGCTTTTGCCATGGCATTTGTCTTCGCGTTCTTTGTCTGGACGCTCATCGAGCCTTCCGCGTTTGATAACAGTCTGCCGTTCCACAGACTTCTCTATCTTTCATTCCTGCTCACAGGCTGTTTCTGGTTCCTTCTTGTAAACTACGCGATGAAGGATTTCGACACAAGATATAAGGTCATGCACTTCTCGAGTCCATTCCTGGGCGTCATGATCTACGGACTTTGTATCGCACTGTCGTTTGTAAACGTACACTTTAATTCCTATATCGATACGACGATCTTCCTGGCTGTATCACTGATGGTACCGATATGTATTTATCTGAAGCCTCTGGAGTACATCTGCCTTGTCACAGTCTCGGATGCGGGCATGGGACTTCTGGTTTACATCGCATATGCAAAGAAGCATATCACGTCACAGGAATCCTTTGTTAACTTCCTCGTGTTCCTCATCTTCCAGATGGTTATGGGTGTCGTCATGCTCTACACGAAGTACTGCCTGCAGAAAGAGATCGTTACGGCGAACCGCCAGCATCAGGAGATCGAGATGCTCAACAAGGCGCAGAACAGTTTCTTCTCGAACATGAGCCATGAGATCAGAACACCGATCAACACGATTATCGGACTTAACGAGATGATCCTTCGTGAGGATGTCAGTGAGGAGGTTATGGAAGATGCCGCCAACATCAAGTCGGCAGGTAAACTCCTTCTGAACCTGATCAACGATATCCTCGATATGTCGAAGATCCAGTCGGGCAGAATGCAGCTGCTTTCTGCTCCTTATCAGACAGGCGAGATGCTCTCGGATCTTGTCGGTATGATGTGGATCCGCGCCAAGGAAAAGAAACTCGATTTCCATGTCGATGTCTCACCGGAGATCCCGAATGAACTCATCGGTGACGATGTCCGCATCAAGCAGATCCTGATCAATGTCCTCAATAACGCCGTCAAGTATACGAAAGAGGGTTCCGTTACTCTGTCTGTCCAGTGTGAAATGGCCGATGAGCATACCTGCAACATGATCTATAACGTGACGGATACCGGCGTCGGTATCAAGCCTGAGGATATCCCGTATCTGTTCTCGGCATTTAAACGTGTGGATGAAGATTCGAACAAACATATCGAGGGTACAGGCTTAGGTCTTTCCATCGTTAAGCAGCTTGTTGATCTCATGGGCGGTAAGGTCACCGTAAACAGTGTCTACACCAAGGGATCCACATTCATTATCGAGATCCCACAGAGATGTGAGACTGAGTCAAAGGTCGGTCAGTACAACTTTGACAAGGCCGGCGCACTCAGCCATAAGCAGGAATATGTGCCGAAGTTCGAGGCTCCGGAAGCAAGGATCCTCGTCGTCGACGATAACGAAGCGAACCTCATGGTCGTCAGCAAACTCCTGCGTGAGACAAAGGTGCGTATCGACACTGCTATGAGCGGCGCCGAGGCACTCAGAAAGACACTGAACATCCGTTATGATGTAATCTTCATGGATCATCTTATGCCGGAGATGGACGGTATCGAGTGCAAAAGGAGGATCCTGGAGCAGACCGGCGGACGCAGCCGTGAGACAAGTATCGTTATCCTGACGGCAAACGCGGATGAGGAGAACCGTGCGCTCTATGCGAAGGAGAACTTCGACGGATATCTGGTCAAGCCGGTCAGCGGTTCGGAACTGGAAAATGAACTGTACCGTCTCCTGCCGAAGGATATCGTGCATATCACCGGTAACCGCACGGAGATCGCGGAAGAGTCAATCTCCTGGATGAACGGCAGCAAGATGAGAAAGAGAGTCGTAATCACGACCGAGAGTGTTGCCGATCTTCCGCAGGAACTGATCGACAAGTACGATATCGCCGTTCTGCCGCATAAGGTCCGGACCGCCGAAGGTATCTTCAAAGACGGAAAGGAAATCGATACCAAAGGTATCCTGAAGTATATGGAGGATGATACCCGCTCGGTCATGACAATGGCGCCGGAAGTGAAGGAAGTCGAAGAGTTCTTCTCAAGACAGCTCACGATTGCGAATAACATCATTCACATCTCCATCTCGAGCAAGGTTGAGCACAGCGGATTTGCCGTGGCAAAAGAAGCTGCGAAATCGTTCGACAGCGTATTCGTTCTGGATACCGGTCACCTCTCGAGCGGTCAGGGTATCCTGGCAATCGAAGCCTGCCGTATGGCGGAGGATGGAAAGAGTCCGGAGGAGATCCAGGCCCGCATCGAAAGCTTGAAGAAGAAAGTACACACGAGCTTCATCGTGGATAACCTTGACTTCCTTGCCAGAGCCAAGCAGGTCAGTAAAGGCGTGGCCAACCTGGTAAATTCTCTTATGGGAAGACCGGTGCTGGTACTTAAGAAAGGTAATATGGGACTGGGCAAGCTCTACTTCGGTTCCAGAAAGAGAGCCTGGAAAAAGTATATCAACAAGTGCCTCGCCAGTGAGAGACCGATCGATACGAGAATCCTGTTCGTGACCTATGTCGGTATCAGCAAGCGTGATATGGATTGGATCCGTGAGCAGATCAACAAGCGTATGACATTCGATGAGGTCTACTTCCAGCAGGCCTCCCCGGCAATCGCCGTTAACTGCGGCCCGGGCACATTCGGACTTCTTCTCCGTGAGAAAGATAAAGAAGAGCGGAAGGCGTAGAAGTGATATAATAATCTTGTGATTCTGGAATACCGTTTCGAAAGGAACGGTATTCTTTTAGGGTATTGGGTACATTGTTCAGAGTATAGGGGTCCATATGAAAAAACCGTGGAATATTGTAATTGTTCTTTTGTGTTCGGTTCTTGTGTGCACGAGCGTATTTCTGCTGTCTAAGAGTGCATTTTCTCCGAGAGCCGAAGTCGATCTTCAGATCGATACCGGAAGTGAAGAAGTTCAGGTGGGAGAGCAGTTCCAGATATCTTTGGAAGCTAAGAACACCGGACGCGGCGATATGAATAATGTTGAACTTGAACTGATCCTGCCGGAGGAGCTCGGTCTTCGCAAGAACAGTCCTGATCAGACTCGTTACTGGAACAGCCTTTCTTCCGGAGATGCATTGTCTACGTATGTTCTTACTGAAGCTTTATCGGAAGCGGATGAAGATTCTGTAGTTAGCGAGAATACGAGTTTTCTTGGTAAAGTCGATGATATTGCTACGAAAGTGGCACCGTTTGTGGCCGTCCTTGCGGTTCTTGGACTGGTCCTCATTTATGTGATCAGCAAAGAAGGCAAGATCCTGATGGCAGTGTCGCTGGTAGTTGCGATCCTGTGTGGTTTCCTGGCGCCGACGATTTATTATGCGGTCACCAGCAGCAGTCTTTCATATAAAGAGACAATTACCCAGGAAATCTCGGTCGCCGGAAAAACAATGACGATCGAAGGTGTCATCCGTTATAACAAGGAAGAACCGGTTTCAGAGACGAACGAGTATTATTTGGTGTATAACTCGAACGGCGGAAACGAAGTAGCATTTCAGAAAGTCAATGAAAATGAGTTAGCGACTGTTCCGGAATTCCCAAGCAAGGATGGTTTTGATTTCACCGGTTGGTATCTGGATGAAGAATGCAAGAATCAGTTCGATTTCGATTCTCAGCATGTTACGGAAGATATCATACTGTATGCCGGATGGGTCGATGAAAGGTATGGTTGGGATTCTGATGGAGATGGAATCACGAATATCCTTGAAAAAAAGTACGGTTCGGATCCATTTGTTTTTAACGATACAAATATTGATTTTGATGGTGATTTGATTCCCGATTATTCGGAACAGTATATTTTTAAAACAAGCTACCAGTCGAAGGATACGGATGGAGACAGGTTAAGTGATTACGAGGAATTGTCGATCACTCTGACAGATCCTACGCTTACGGATTCGGATTCGGATGGAGTGGATGACTACAGTGCTGACGCGGATGCGGATTCGCTGAGTAATGGTGAGGAAATCGAAGCCCAGACATGTCCTTTGATCGCAGATACAGATGCAGATGGCCTGAATGATTCTGCGGAATTAAAAGAATTGAAGACCGATCCGTTAGAGCCGGATACAGATGGAGATCAGGCAAGAGACGGATGGGAAGTTGACAACGGAAGTGATCCGCTTGCCAAGAATACAAAGTTCAGCGTATCCTCGACTGAGACATCTTCAGATGGAAAAGTGATTGCCACTGTTGATATGTCGCTGGAAGGAGACCCTGAGGCGGTTACATTTGAACAATCAGACGTTGACCAGCTGCTGGACGAAACCATCCCCGGATGTATTGGTGCACCTTTTGTCTTAGAGGCAGACGGAGACTTTACAGAGGCTACCGTTAAGTTTGCATTTGACAGCAGCAGTATTCCTCAGGATGCTGAGTTAACTATCTGTGTATACAATGAAGATACAGGTCTTCTTGATCCTATTCCGACAACGATCGACGGAAATGTGGCCAGCGGAACTGTTTATCATTCCTCGACCATGGTGCTTTTGAATAAGAGACAGCTTGATGATGTATGGTCCAATGATATTCTTTCCCCAGATTCTGAAGCATACAAAGAGAGTGTATTTGATATCGCGTTTGTTATCGACTACTCAGCAAGTATGGATGACAATGATCCGGACAGACTCAGAATCGAGATCGTAAAGCAGTTTATAAGTAAGCTTCGTGACGGTCAGGACCGGGCGGCGGTAGTCAAGTTCGCAAAGTATGCGACTTTGCTCGTGCCTTTGTCCCAGGATAAGACGCTTCTGACGAATACGGTTGACAGTATTACTAATGCATCTAGTGACGGATGTGATGATGAGGCCGGTACGAACGGGTCCGACGGACTGCATGCGGCGCTGGAAGAACTGAAGGCATCTTCTGCGGAAGGAGATTTCAAGTACATCATATTCCTTACAGATGGTGAGGATAACAACACCAGTTATGATTACGATGTGCTGATCCAGGATGCCATCGATAATCATATCACCATCTTCTCGATTGGTATGGGAGATGCAGATGAGGATCTTCTGAAAAGGATCGCAGAGTCCACCGGCGGCAAGTACTATTTTGCTACTGCAGTTGATCTGGAAGACACTTCGAAGGATGGCCTGATGGACGCTTTCCATGACATTGAGGTATCTACGCTCGATCTGGAAACGGATTCAAATAATGATGGTATCAGTGATTATTATACAAAGCTTCTTTGCGAAGGAAAACTCAGGACCGGTACAGGTGTTCCTCTGTTTGAAGGCATTTCGTATGACGAAGTACAGAGTTCGGATGACTACGATCAGGATGGTATTCCGAATGGCGAAGAGGTGATCGTAAAGTATGATGCGGCCACAGGAAAGACATACATCGCGGTAGTGTCATCACCAACGAATCCGGATACGGACGGTGATGGAGTCAAAGACGGAGATGATCCTGAACCGCGGAAGAAGGGCCTTGCCGGCGGTATCATCGGCAAGCTAACACTGGTATCCTGTTACAATGAAGAAGATTCAGGCTGGACCAGCGGACACGCATTCTTTGTCTATACGAGCTATATAAATGATTCTATCGACTTTACCGGACTGCGCGCAGGCTGGCAGAAAGGCGATCGAAGTCAACCCTGGTCTGCAAGTAATATCGTCAGGGATGATACGGCAACGAGCGGATATGTTGTTGTGCCGGGAGAGAGTCTGGCCATAGGTGATGGTGCAAATGGTGCAGGCTTTGAGAGTCTTATTGATGATAAAGGATCAAGTATCGGTCGTGGTGATACTAATGGTGTTTCGTATAATATGGAAGCCTATAAGCGCTATGCGAACAACTATAACTATATTCACAATACTTATATTTCGATGGATATTACAGAGCAGCAATTACGTTCGATCATTTCATATTGCAGCAGATCGGATGTATGTTACTGGTCGTTGACGCACAATTGTGCTACGGTAGCTGCTCAGGTTTGGAACCGGATCTCGGAGGACAAAGTCAATCCGTACTCTGCAGAATTTATGCTTGGCGGGGTAGCGACACCAAAGGGAATGAAGATTGATCTCCGAAAGAAGCCGAACCATGGAGAAGACTTTGATTTTATCGGTGCACTCGGCCTTTGAGGAAAGGGGTAAGGGATGAAAGATTTCTGGATAGTTGCAACCATTATAGCTTCTATACTTTTTGTTTGCTCGATCCTTGTTGGGCTCTGGTGGAGAAAAAACCATAAAAGTCCCGGCCTTGCGGAGATGATCAGTCCCAGTCTGATCATCGGTTCTATGATCGTATTGGGCGTAATCGCCGTGATCTGTCTGGTTCAAATGTTGATTGTACTTAGGAAGTGAAACATGAAAAAAGTAATGAAAAAGGAAATCATACTTTTGATCGCGGCGGTCTATGCAGCATTCTTCATGTTGTTCCTGTGCAAGGCAATGTTTACTGATTCGCTGGATTATAAAATGTCTTTCATAGCATATGGTGGAGTGTTTAAGTACCATTATCTATTCGTAGGCGGAAAGAAAATTTCACTTTACTGGAGTGCGCATATTATCGGGCTTATAGGGATGATCCTGTTGTGCTGGTTTAGAAGAAACCGGTATGGCTACTCAAAAGCATTCTCTGTAATTACTGCGCTGCTTCTTGCGGTCATGGGCTTTATCGGAGCGAAACTTCTTTACATTATCGAGAACTTGCACAAAGTGACGGAGAAGGGGATTTCTATGAATGGTGTGTCCTTTTTCGGCACGGTGTTTTTTATGCCGTTGGCATTACTGATCATCGCTAAAATAGCAAAGACTGATTACAAACCGTACCTGGACTACTGTACTCCGTCCGGAATCCTTATGCTGACGTGTATCCGGACAGGATGTTTCCTGAATGGCTGCTGTAAAGGTGTTTTCTTCTGGTACAAGAACAGACCGGTTATATTTCCGTCGCAGCTTCTGGAGTGTGTGCTGGATCTGATTCTGCTTTATATTATCTATGCAAAACAGGATAAAGTGAAAGAAGGCAGTTTGTATGTGATCTTTATGGGCGGCTACGGGATCCTGCGATTCATCGTCGAGTTTACCCGGGATACGAATGTAACTGCGGTTGGTCTTTCCAACGGACATATTTTTTCAATCATCTGTATCGCTATTATGGTAGTACATATTGTGATTCAGAAGCAGGGGAAAACGAAGACAGTAGAGGGCAAGTGAGGTTTTATTATGGATCGAAGATGTATGAGATGTGGTGCTGAGATAGCACCGGAATCCCAATTCTGCATGAATTGCGGAGCACCGGTATATCCGATCGTTCCTGATCCTGTTCAGGAGCAGAGTGTGTCAAGTGTAGTTCCGGATCAGGTTCCGGAGGAGGCATCTCCGGATCTGGAGCCTACGGTGAATATGGGGCAGTTTCTGCCTATTCCCAATCCGTGTGCGCCGGCTATAGATCCGAATCAGCCGGCTATGGAGCCGTATACACCCGTTGTGGATCCGAATCAGCCGGTGATGGCTCCGTATACACCTGTTGTGGATCCGAACCAGCCGGTGATGGCTCCGTATACACCCGTTATGGATCCGAACCAGCCGGTGATGACTCCGTATACTCCTGTTATGGATCCGAATCAGCCTGTTATGAATCAGTATCCGCCGATTCCTAATCAGAATACGCCTGTTATGGATCCGAATCAGTCCGCTATGAATCAGTATCCGATGCAGGGCACAATGCCCACTAAGACTAAAAAACCTAAGAATCCGGAAGTGATGACTCGGGCGGCAAATGCCGGATTGGCAGTGGTTTTATCGTTGTCGTTGCTATTCACAACACTTACGGTCTTTGTGTCATTCAGGAAGGATATATCCTCCAATTCTTTTATGGCCCGGGTTGTTGAGGTTGTCGATGACGGCATAGTATGGGTGATATTGTCTGCAGTGCTTCTGGTAGGATTCTTAGCGCTGTGTATCTGGATGAATGTTAAAAGGAAAAAGGAAATCGTGCTGGTTGTTTCTATTGCGTGTCTTTGCGCGGGTTCACTCTTTCTCCAGTTACAAGGGATAAATGCGATGATTGTAGCTGTTTCCGAGATGATAATGGGCGCAATTCTTCTTCTGGTCTATTCATTCCTTTCCAGAGAGAAAAAGATGACAGATAATGAAGATATAAAAGAGACAGCTGTTGCTTGAACTTGAAACTTAAATATCTTAAACAGAAAAGGAGCCCCACGATGTGAGGCTCCTTTTTACGCTCGGAATAATCAGTCGCTGAATTAGTAAAGCGGCTTGTTGAGACCCAGGGACTTCTCGAGATCCTGCATATCGTATGTAGCATCTGCGATGGTCTGATAGTTGACGAATCCTTCCTTGTAAAGACGGATGAGGTCTTCGTTGAGGGTATGCATGCCGAGGGAACGGCTGGACTGCATAGCACCCGGGATCATCTGGATCTTTTCCTCGAGGATGAGGTTCTTGATTGCGTTGGTTCCTACCATGATCTCGGTAGCGAGGATACGTCCTGTGCCATCCTTGATCGGGAGGAGCTGCTGGGAAATAACGCCACGGATGTTGGTAGCGAACTGCTGACGGATGATCGCCTGCTTGTCGGACGGAGAACCATCGATGATACGGTTGATGGTCTGGCCGGCACCGGTGGTGTGGAGAGTGGAGAGAACGAGGTGGCCTGTCTCAGCAGCTGTGATAGCAGCGGAGATGGTCTCGAAGTCACGCATCTCACCAACGAAGATGATATCCGGGTCTTCACGCAGAGAAGAGTGAAGTGCGCTTGCGAAAGAATCTGTATCGCGATGGAGTTCGCGCTGGTGGATCATGGCGCGGTTATGAGGATAGATGTACTCGATCGGGTCCTCGATCGTGATAACGTGTCTGGCCTCGTTCTTGTTGATGTAGTCAACGATTGCGGCCATGGTGGTCGTCTTACCGGAACCCGTAGGACCGGTAACAAGGATGATACCGTTCTTCGCGGAAGCCATTGTCTTTACAACGTCCGGAAGACCGAGCTCTTCGAATTCAGGAATCTGAGCCATGAGGAGGCGGATGCTGCAGGCCAGGTTGTTGCGCTGATGATAAACGTTCGCTCTGATTCTGACTTCGTTGTCGATCATAAGACCGAGGTCGATGTCCTCACCGGCTTCTACACGTGCGATCTCTTCATTAGAGAGGATCGTGTAGATCATTGCAAGGGATTCTTCCGCCGTAGGACGCTCGTCGAGAATATGGAGAGTTCCGTATCTTCTAACCGCTAAGTTGGTACCTACAGTAATATGTACGTCGGAACAATCTTGCTCGATGGCATAATCCATTAATTGTTCAAAAGTCATAAGTACACCTCCGAAATAAAGATATGTACATTATACATGAAAACAAATTCCTTTGATACAATTTTTTGGCATCTTTCGCATGATTGTCACTTTTTCTTCAAGATTGAGTGAGCCGCCGCATTTTTATCTTGAGAATTTAGGCGGAACGTTAGTATTCTGTCACCTAATCTGTGTGCCCGACGCGTATAATATGTCATGAAAGTGAGCGGAATATGAACAGTTCCGCGGAGCGGCAGAGGTAAAAAAATGAAAAGAAACCGAATTGCAGCAGGAATCGTGCTGACCATGATAATGAACAGTGCTTTTGCCACGGGATGTGCGGGGAAAAAGACAAAGGATACGGAGGTATCCGGCTCATCTTCCGCTGCCTTCGAAAGTACGGAAGAGCAGAAGATCATCGAGCCGCCGACGGGAACTACTTCATATTCATCTTCTCCGGAAAGTGCTTCGGAACTGACCGCGCCCTCTACGGAAGCGACTTCTGCCACGACGTCTGAAACGACGGAAGAAACGACATCGGAGACAACTTCCGCGCCGGCGGATTATCTCTCTGAGATCCGTGCGCTGAGAAATAAGATTACGGAGAATGCGGGATATTATGATTCCCTCGATAACACCATGAAGGAAAGCTGGTGCTTCAAGAGAAAAGAAGACCACTCGGTTTCCGGTTCCTACGAATTCTTTACGATCAAGGACTATAACGGTGCGTATGTCAACGATCGCGTGCCGGAAGGAGATAAGGTCATTTATCTGACTTTTGACTGCGGTTATCCGTCCGACAAGACGGTCGCGATCCTGGATACGCTGAAAAAGCATAATGTGAAGGCGAGCTTCTTCGTCACGAAGATGTACCTCGAAAAGTGCTCGGACTACGCTATCCGCATGAAGGAAGAAGGCCATATGGTCTGTAACCACACAGTCACCCACTCGGATCTGGTCCCGATGAGCGTTGCAGAGATCGCCAACGAGATCTTCGATACGGCGGAGTATTTCTACGAGAAGACGGGATATACGCTCGATCCGTATTTCCGTACGCCGAAGGGAACCTACACAAAGAAGCTGATGACGATCATCAGCGATGCGGGATATAAGACGGTGTTCTGGAGTATCGCATACAACGACTACACACCGAGCGCGCAGCCGGAGCCCGGATATGTACTGGATCACTTCCGGACATACCATCACAACGGTGCCATCGCGCTCATGCACAATGACTCCCAGTCAAATGTCAATGAACTGGATGCGGTGCTGACCTACCTGGAAGGCGAAGGATACCGGTTCGGCCTTCTGGACGAACTGGATCAGTAAACGGTTTTTGCCGGAAAAGCACTGCTGCCCTACGATTATTCTACGATCGCGTTGATCTTCTTAAGCTCGGACAGAGCGCGTGTTACATCTCCCTCGATGACCTCGCGGGGAGCGTCAAACTTCTCCTGCATGGAAGAGATGATCTCTTCCTCGGTAGTATCTTCCTTCAGAAGATTCAGGATCGCGCCGAAGGTACGGTTCCCGCGGACAACGCCGGAAAAATCCGCGTCCGCTACGGGAATGAGAAGATACTCGCCGTCATCTTCCTGTGTGTGGATCAGAAAATTAGGAGAAAGCTTCATATCCTTACCTCACGCTTCACTTACTGGACCGGTACGAAAGGAAGCTCGATCGGCTCATCGCCACCCTTGTTGGAGGACGGAGCAGAAGTGGGCTTGGATGTCGGATCGGTAGAATCTGTATTCTTTGTTTCCTTGTTGTTGCCCGGATCTTTTCCTGTATCGCCCGGAACGATGATGACTTCACCCTCGCCATTCATGGACGGCTGCTTCTGCTCGGGCTGTGAACCACTGGTGGATGAATCCGCAGGGTCGGAAGAATTTGACGGATCAGCAGTACCAGTACCTGTGGCCGAAGGATCTTTCGTGGAAGAAGGATCGGCTGCATCCGAACTTGCTGAAGGATCAGCAGGTGTTGTTGCATCTCCGGAAGCGGAAGATGCGGATGATGCATCACTCGGCGGGACGATCGTATTTCCGTCGGCATCAGTTGCAACGGTGGTCGTTGTGATCTCGGAACCGTTAGCATCTGTTGCAGGTGTATCTTTCTTCTTGCTGCTGCCGCCAAGTGCGAATACCAGTACGAGTACGACGACCAGCACGAGAGCTGCGGCAGCGGATGCGATAATAATCAGTTTCTTTTTGTCTAAATTCATATCCTTAACTCCATTCAGCGGCTTGGAAATACGCTATTTCAAGGTAGTTCTCAATTAATCTTCACAATTATATCATTCGGAAGAATAGATTTCTACATATATGATAAAAGTCTGGAAATATAAGTAACGCTAATAAAAATGCGCATATATCATATAGATACCGGAAGGCGGAGTGCGATATAATACGTTTGTCGGACAGTTCCTCCCGGTTTTCGGTGTACGGGAGAACCCGTCAGACAGATTCATTTTCTGCCCTTAAGGCGGATAATGAGGTTGATTTCTTGCTTTTCGGGCTTTAGGGTTGACCGGTCCCGTGACATGTGATATTCTATCATGTGCTGCGAAGGATGCAGAGAACATATACATATATGTGAGAAATATCCTCGCTCTCATCGAAGAAGGTATGAGAGCCGTTCTAGTCCAGGAGGAGGTGAGAAATCATGGCGAACAAGTATGAAATGATGGTTGTTCTGAGCCCGGTACTCGGTGATGAAGGTATTACTTCTACCACAGAGGCGATCAAGGCTAAGATCGAGTCTGCTGCTACAATCGACTCTATGGAGTCCCTTGGCATGAAGAAGATGGCTTACGAGATCGAGGATCAGAAGGACGGTTTCTATCTTCTGTTCAACTTCACATCTGATGCCGATTTCCCGAAGGAGATCGAGCGTGTGCTGAAGATCACAGAAGGCGTACTGCGTTTCCTTGTTATCCGCATTGAGGAGTAATTCGGTAAAAGGGAGTAACGACTATGAACAAAGTAATTCTAATGGGTAGATTGACCAAGGATCCGGAAGTTAAGCAGACTCCGAGCAATATCGCTGTTTGCTCTTTCACGATCGCATGTGACAGACGCTTTAAGAGCCAGAACGGCGAGAGACAGTCTGATTTCATCAACTGTGTCGCTTGGCGCCAGCAGGCGACTCTTCTCGGAAACTATTTCCACAAGGGTTCCCGTATCGCAGTGGTCGGTTCCCTGCAGTCCAGAAGCTATGATGATCAGAATGGCCAGAAGAGATATGTGACCGAGGTCGTTGTCGACGAGATCGAATTCGTTGATACACGCGCTGAGGGACAGGCTTCCGCACCGGCACAGTCTTCTGCTCCGGCTCCGAGCCAGACGGCTTCCGTTGTCGCACAGACACCGCCGCCGGCACAGCAGATCGATCCCGGTTTTGAGGCTTCCATGGACTCCGATGACAGTTCACAGCTTCCTTTTGACGTAATGGGTTATTGACAGTAGAGGACACCGCATGTGTCCGATATCTTTCGAAAGGAGATTACATTACTATGGCTGAAAATAGAGCACCTAAGGCACCGGCTCGTGAGTTCGGTGATCGCGGCATGAAGCAGAGACGTTCCAGAAGAAAGGTCTGCGCTTTCTGTGCTGATAAGGTAGAAATGATCGATTATAAGGATCAGGCTCGTCTTCGCAAGTTCGTATCTGAGCGCGGCAAGATCCTGCCGAAGCGTATGACAGGTACCTGCGCGAAGCACCAGAGAGAGCTGACAATTGCGATCAAGCGTGCAAGACACGTTGCACTTCTGCCGTTTGTAGCGGACTAATCTTCCGTTTACATAACTGCCTTTACAGTTTATAATGATAAGCACCTGTATTTTGGATACGGGTGCTTATTTTTTGTCTTTTCACGGCAAAAAGAAGCGAAATCAGAAGAACCCGGAGGACAAGGAAATGAAGTGTATCTTATTAGCAGACGTCAAGGGTCTGGGCAAGAAGGACGATATTGTCGAGGTAAATGACGGATATGCCAGGAATTTCCTTCTGAAAAAGAAACTGGCCTGCGAAGCGACCGCAGACAACATGAATAAGAACAAGCTCAAGAAGGGCTCGGAGGCAGAACATGCACGCCGTGTCCTCGAGGAAGCCAGAGCCAACGGCAAGCTCCTGGACGGCAAGACCGTTCAGCTCGCGGTCAAGACAGGTGAAGGCGGACGCCTCTACGGTGCCGTAACCGCGATGGATGTAGCAGATGCTATTAAGAAGGCCGGCTTCGACGTAGATAAGAAGAACGTAATCATCAAGAACCCGATCAAGTCCTTAGGTACTTACGAAGTGACTGCGAAACTGCATACGCAGGTCAGCGTCAAGGTCAACGTAGAAGTCGTTGCCGAGTAAGGAGATACCAATGGCCGGATCCGCAAATAATGACAGAGCGATCCTGACACGAGTGCCCCCGCAGAATAACGATGCGGAAGTGGCGGTGCTCTGCTGCTGTCTGGATTCCCAGAATACGATCACGACTGTCGCCTCGTATCTTGATCCGAGTGACTTTTATACACCGGCTCACCAGAAGATCTATGAGACGATCTATCATCTGTATTCCGAGTCGAAGTCGATCGACCTGATCACGGTCGGCGATGAACTGAAGAAGCAGGGAGATCTCGAGAAGGTCGGCGGTATGGCGTACTTAAGTACGATCGTCGATGCGCATGCGCTTTTGTCGAACCTGTCGGAGTATATCAACATCGTCCGGCAGAAGTCCATGAGCCGTAAGATCATCAAGTCCATGGAGGATCTGACCCGTCAGACCTACGAGGGAGAGACGGATCCGGGTAATCTTATCGAGATCGCTATCTCGCGCCTTTCAGAGCTCCGTGACAGTAAGTCGGATGAAGCGCTTGTTTCCCTGAAGGAGATCCTTCAGGAGACGGTCAAGAATATCGTTAACCCGCCGAAGAACCGTGCGGTCATGAGTCACTTTACCATGCTCGATCACGTTACGAACGGATTCCGTCCCGGTACGCTCACGATCGTTGCCGCCCGTCCTTCTATGGGTAAATCGGCATTCGTTATCAACATTGCCGTTAACGTAGCACTGAAGGATCACCAGCCGGTCGCTTTCTTCAGCCTCGAAATGAATGGACAGGAGATCGCCAACCGTATCCTCGCTTCGCGCTGTGATATCTCGATCTCGACACTTCAGAACGCCAAGAGGCTCTCTCAGGATGAACTGGGCAGGATCAACGGATCCATGCCGATGCTGGGAAATACGCCGCTTTATATCGATGAGCATTCGGGCTTAAATACCGCGGAGATCCTGACCCGATGCAGGGAACTGCAGAACCGTCTCGGAAAGAAGCTCGGTCTGATCTGCATCGACTATCTCCAGCTGATGAATCCGGCGGTAGAACGTAAGAATGCTTCCCGTCAGCAGGAAGTATCGGATATTTCCCGTGCCCTGAAGCTGATGGCAAAAGAACTGGATGTTCCTGTTATTGCGCTGGCACAGCTGTCCCGTGAATCGGAGAAGCGTGATGACCACATCCCGGTACTGTCGGACCTCCGTGACTCCGGTGCGATCGAGCAGGATGCCGATATGGTTATGTTCATCCACCGTCCGGATTACTATAAGCATAAGGATGAGTCCGAAGACGAAGAAGAGAGCACCAAGCAGGAGAAGTTCAAGAGGATCGATAAGGAAGAGATCCAGCGCGCTATGATCGTTGTAGCGAAGAACCGTCAGGGTCCTACCACGAATATCTTCCTATCCTGGAACGGTTCCAGAACGACCTTCTTTGAAAAGGAGAAGGCGGATCCGAACGCGGCTTCTACACCTTCAGATGCCGACGCACCGCCGCCGTGGAGTGATACACCGGTCCCGGATGACCTGTTTACGGATCCGACGCTTCAGATCCCGCAGAAGACGATCGATGCCCACCATGAAGAAAGTGCTTCTTCAGCGCCTGCAGCGACTGCGCCTCAGTCCGCAGCTCCGGCACCCGATCCGCTGGATGCGGCTCTGTTCTCCGGAGATCCTTCCATGGAGTTTGAATCTCTGGATATGACGGAATGGTCGCAGGATCAGTATGATGAACCTGCTGAGCCGGGTTACTTTGATGATCCCGGGCAGTTCCCGGATGGAGTGTAGATAAGTGGAAGACCTGATCACTTTGGTCGAGAAGTATATTGAGAAGCACCGACTGCTGCCGGCTGTCTGGCTGGTCGTCGGTGTATCAGGAGGCGCCGATTCGATGGCGCTTCTGTTCGTTTTGAAGGATATCCGTGACCGTAAATACCCGGACATGCCGATCCTTTGTGCACATGTGAACCATGGAATCCGGGAAGAAGCCGATGCCGATCAGAAAACTGTTTCAGATTTCTGTGACGAACTCGGCATCGCTTTTTTGCCTAAACATGTGGATATTCCCGCGATGGCGGAAAAGCAGGGCATCAGTCTGGAGACGGCCGGAAGGATCGCAAGATACGAATTCTTCCGCAGTTTTACAGGAGATGACGGAGTCATCGCGGTAGCCCACCACATGGAGGACCAGGCGGAAAGCATCGCTATGCATATCTTCCGCGGCTGTGGGATGGAAGGTCTTTGCGGGATCCGTCCGAAAAATGGTAATGTGATCCATCCGTTCCTGGGTCTGCATAAAAAAGACATCCTGGAATTCGTCAAATCGAGAGGTATTCCTTTCTGTAACGATGTTACAAACGCTGATATTACTTACGATCGGAACTTTTTAAGAAATGAGATCTTCCCGCGTATCGCAACCGGTCTTGATCGGGATCCGGTGGCTGCGCTGACCGGCCTTTCCGAAAGGATCACCGAGGAAAACGACTATTTGGACGAACTCGCAGCACAGAAACTGGGAGATGCGGAAGACCTCGACCGCGAGGAATTTCTTGCCCTGCCGAAAGTCTTGAAAAGACGAGTGCTCAAACTTCTGGCGATCCGCACATTCGGTGATGTGGTCGATCTGGAAGCATGCCACTGGGATGCAGTTTCAGCCCTGGCGGAAAAGTCTTTCGGATCCGCATACGTCGATCTTCCGGGAGACCGGGCAGCGGCAAGGGAGGCGGGAAAGATCCGCTTTCTTTCAGGGAAAAGTGCTTTTGACGGGGGAAAATCGGGATTTGTTGAAGGCGCAGGCCTGATCATTCCTGAAGATCTGGAAGGGGAGGTACTACCGCTCCGGGATCTGCCTTTAGGAGAAATAGTTAATTTTTCCCAAAGTTTTGTGTCAATGAGACTCCGCTCCGTTGAGAATGAGGGGCATATAGTATATAATAATTTGACTTGGTTTTTCCCTTCCTCGGTGCTGGAGGACACGGTCATCCGGACCAGAAGACAGGGAGATACCATACTCCGGGCCGGGAATACCTGCCATAAGGAATTGCGCCGATTCATGAATGAGGTACATATTCCGCCGAGGTTCCGGGACCGGATGCTTCTTGTGGCAAAGGGGCAGGAGATCCTGTGGCTACCGGGATTTGCGCACTCCGTAGGCTTTACGGATGCGGAATCTGAAGGGAAATACAGGGCTATGATATTGGAAAACAAAAGTGAGGAAGATCTCTTCGCTTTAGAGTTTTTCGGGGAGCAGGCGTGAAAGAAAGGAGATCGGAAAATGGAAAGAGTTTCGGAAACACTGGTAAGTCGTAAAGAAATCGAAGCGGCGGTTACCCGTCTCGCCAAAGAGATCTCTGAAGATTACAAGGGAAAAGATCTGATCGTGGTCGGTATCCTCAAAGGAGCAGCGGTTTTCCTCGCTGATCTGATCCGCAAGATCGACTGTCCCATGATCATGGACTTCATGCAGGTTTCAAGCTATTACAACGGTACCGTCTCGTCCGGGAACGTCAAGATCAAGAAAGATCTGGACTACGATATCTCGGGCAAGGACGTCCTGATAGTGGAAGATATCATTGATTCCGGCGTTACCATGCAGTGCCTGAAGAGAGAGCTTTTCTCGAGAAATCCTAACAGCATCAGGGTCGTGGCGGCTTTTGACAAGCCTTCCCGCCGTACTGTGGATTTCAGAGCGGACTATATCGGCATCGAGGTGCCGGATAAGTTCATCGTCGGGTACGGTCTGGACTATGCGGGAAAATACAGAAATCTTCCGGACGTATGTGTGCTTGAAGTTGACGGAGGTGACAAATGAGTCAAACAGAAAAAAGACCAAAACGGTCATTTAGCGGACTGCCGTTCTATCTCGTATTGATCGTGATCCTGATCGTGGCGTCCTACTTCTTCCTGAACGGTGATTCGGGAAAGAGTACTTCCCTTTCGGAAGCGCTGAATATCATCCAGAGCAAGGATACTGTTGCGGAAGACGTTGTCCTCAACGGCAATACGCTTTCGTTCAAGTATATGGATGCAGAGACCGGCAAGAAGAAGGAAGTCAGTAAGAAAGTTCCGTATGATTCGCAGGATCATGTACTGCAGATCCTCATGGATGCGGAGAAGGACGGCGCGATCGAATCTTTCGAGTATAAGCAGCCGACTGATGTATCGGCCATTATGTCCGGTATCATGATCGTACTGATGATCGCCGCGATGATTTTTATCGTCTGGATCAATTTCTCCAGAAACCAGGGCGAAGGCAGATCCGCCATGAACTTCGGACGAAGCAAGGCGAAGCTCCATGACCCGTCCAAGAACAAGGTCAACTTCGCAGATGTTGCCGGTGCCGATGAAGAAAAAGAAGAACTTGCGGAAGTTGTTGACTTCCTGAAGAATCCGAAGAAGTATTCCGCACTTGGTGCGAAGATCCCGAAGGGTATCCTCCTTCACGGTGCCCCGGGTACAGGTAAGACATTGCTGGCCAAGGCTGTAGCCGGTGAAGCGGGTGTTCCGTTCTTCAGCATTTCCGGTTCCGACTTCGTAGAGATGTTCGTCGGTGTCGGTGCCAGCCGTGTTAGAGACCTCTTCGACAGTGCCAAGAAGAATTCTCCGTGTATCGTATTCATCGATGAGATCGATGCTGTCGGCCGTCACCGTGGTGCCGGAATGGGCGGCGGTCACGATGAGCGTGAGCAGACCCTTAACCAGTTGCTCGTTGAGATGGACGGTTTCGGTCCGAACGAGGGCGTTATCGTAATTGCAGCGACCAACCGTGTCGATATCCTTGACCCGGCACTTCTCCGTCCGGGACGTTTTGACCGCCGTGTATCGGTAGCCCGTCCTGACATCAAGGGCCGTGCAGATATCCTGAAAGTACATGCGAAGAATAAGCCGTTCGAGGACGATGTTGATCTTAAGGAAATCGCTAAGATCACTCCCGGTTACACAGGTGCCGATCTTGCTAACCTTCTGAACGAAGCAGCTCTCCTTGCAGCAAGAAGAAATGCGAAGAAGATCAGCAAGGCGGATGTTTCCGAGGCTGTATTCAAGGTAATGGTCGGTCCTGAGAAGAAGAGCCGTGTCATCACCGACAAGGAGAAGCGCCTGACCGCTTTCCACGAAGCAGGACATGCGATCGTACTTCGTACTGTATCCGAGACAGAGCACGTCGAGCGTGTTTCCATCATCCCTGCAGGCGGTGCCGGCGGTTATACCGCGCACAAGCCGGATGAGGATATCTATTACACCACAAAGAAACAGTTGATCGATTCGATCATGATCTCCCTCGGCGGACGTGCCGCAGAACAGATCATCCTCGGCGAGATCAGCACAGGTGCTTCTTCCGACCTGCAGCACTGCAACGGCATTGCACGTGAGATGATCACCCGCTACGGTATGTCCGAGAAGTTCCCGAACGTGGTCTTCGACGATGACGATGAAGTATTCATCGGTAAGAGTTACGGTCACACACGTGTTTACAGTGAGCAGTCTGCGGCTGCGATCGACGAAGAAATCGCACGCATCATTGACAAGGCTTATAACGATGTACTTGATCTTCTTAATGAGAAGATGGTTATCCTCAATGCAGTGGCTAACCGACTCCTCGAGAAAGAGAAGATCGAAGGACCCGAGTTCGAACAGATCTATGTCAGCGGCGGTGTGATCCCTGCTTCTGAAGAGACTCCTGCTGAGGAAGAAAAAACTTCTGTAAGTGAAGAAGAGAATGCTTCCGAGAATGCAGCTCAGACCACGGAAGAAAAGATCGAAGAGACATCGGAGATCGAGAAAGCCGTTGAGGAGCTTGAGAAGAGAGCAGAGACTTCCGAAACAGAGGAGAAGAAAGACGATCAGTAATCTGATCAGTTAATTGAATCGAATATGAAGGAGCTTGTCTCATCAGTGAGGCAAGCTCTTTTTTGCTGTGAAAACAGGCGGGAGGGGACCAATTGATATAAGAATGAGATTTCGCATAGTTTTATATCAATGAAAGCAGGCTCTGATTGATATAAGAAGGCCTCAATTGACTGTTTTATATCAATTTTGAGAGGTAAATGGAGTCGGGCATTGATATAAAACTATATGTACAAGTGCTTTTATATCAATGAAAGGTCTGAAAATTGATATAAAAGCACTATTTCCCGCGAGTTTATATCAATCGGCCTCCAAATCATTGATATAAAATAACGGCTTTTTCCTGTTTTATATCAATCTGCTGATTGGATGCTGATTAGCGGCCAAAATGAATAAACCCGGATGGAAGATGCCTCCCATCCGGGTTAACAATTTGTATTTGTCTTCAACCTGATGCGCGGGGATCAGCCTGCGTATCTCAGTCCGTAGAATGCTTCGTTCTGATCCTGGGCTCCGATTACGAGATGGTTCCCTTCATTAGAAGCGAAGAGCTCGACCTCGGTGTTCTTTGTTTCGTCTTCGCCGAGGACCATCAGGCGGATGCGCTTTCCTTCGAGATCCAGACCTGTGCAGTAGCAGGCGGAACCGGCCTTGATTGTGTACATGCCGATCTGGTGGCCTTCCTTATCGATCTCGTTGCAGGAGATGTCTACCTTGGCAAATCCGATACCGAACTTGGATCCGAATGCATCTATAACGATCGGAAGTCCGCCGTGACTGATCACGGAGCAATTGTAGGAAACCATTCCCGTGCCGAAGAGGTCGGTAAGATGTGAAACCTTGAAGTTGTCCGGGTCGTAGCAGGATTCATTTCCGAGGTTGCCGATGAAATAGTTTACATAGGTAAAAGCACTGCCGTTGAAGTTGAATACATAGACGTAAGAATCAGCTTCCTCCGGGCTGAGCTCGATATATGCATAGAAGCCGGAATCGGTCTTCATGAGCTTCATGCCTACAAAGTACAGACCGCCGTCAACCTCACCGATATCGTTTGACGGAACCGGAGTCTTGGATGTGCCATCCAGAACGAGGTTCATATTGATGATGTTGCTGTATTCATCTTTTTCGAATTCTGGATAGATCTCTTCCATCTTTCCGTCGCCGTTGAGATCCCATGTGATACGGCTGTAGTTGTCACTGGAGAGTGTGTAGTATTTCGGTGTAGCACCGAAGTAGGAAAGATCCAGATAATCACCGCAGTACATGGCTGGGATCTTAATGATTTCAGCATAGTAACTGTTTGTTTCGGCGCTGACCAGATAGATCGCGTCATAACCGAGAAGGAATTCTACATCTGCATTCTCGTTTTTAAGCAGTTCTGCGATCTTCTTTGCACTGTCACCAATATAATCGTATGCATCGGAATTTGTGACGTACTCGACGATGAAATCCGCAAATCCGGCTCTGTTAGTTACAACGTCATTGATGTTCAGCGGGCAGCCGTCCGGGGTACGGTAGTTGAATGTCTTGATCGAGCCGTTATCTACAGCAGAATCGGTATAATTCTGTGTCATGTAGTAGCTCAGGTATTTCGAGTCGGCACGGAAAATGTGAGTGCGGCTTTCCATGAAATAGTCTTTAGTAAGAGTACCGCTTTCACTGTTCTTGATAAAGATCGGACGCTGTGTGTCGAATGCGTCGTTGTAAGAAGAATCCAGAGATTCTCCGTTTCCCTGTACACTGTTCCAGAGCTGCTCGTAACCCTCAATGGTATTCGGGAAGAAGTCGAACTTATCGACGGACTTGTAGATGCAGTGTGCCGGGGCACTCTGATCCTGAGAATCGCCCGTAATGGCAACTCTTGGCTCAGAGATCATAAAGAACTGCAGATTCTCCGCATCGCCCTCAGTGATCTTAAAGTCAGAAGAGACGGAATAATCCTTTGGTCTCTTGGGAGCGGTAAGATCTCTGACAGAAGGACCTTTGGTCTCAGAAGATTCTTCCGTTTCGGAAGAAGTTGCCGAAGTTTCTGATTCGGTCTCGGACTCAGACTCGGATTCAGATGAAGCTTCTGTTTCGGATACTTCTGTTGTCGAAGACTCTGCCTCCTCCGTAGTGGTTTCCTCACTCTTTTTCTTGCATCCGGCGATCGCCGTGATCATGGAAAGAGTGAGAAGAATGGCAATCATTTTTTTCATAAAAGTTCCTCCTTTTGATACTTCTATTTACTTGCCTGTCTGTATGTTATCACGTGTTACTTAATTATCCCCAGAACATGATGGAGTAGAATACATCCTCAAGATCCTTGCCGTTTACGGTCAGGTTATAACTGGCATCTTTTTCGAATGCAATTTCAGCGTAGAATGTGTCATTCGGATTGCCGTTTTCAACGGCAACGATCAGACGATGAGTCTGGACATTGTAAAGGTACGCACGGACAAAAGAACCTTCCTTGATGGTTGTGTCTTCCACCTTGGTGTAATCGATCTCGCTGACCTTGGCGCAGGGAATATCGATCTTGGCGGTTACCGGTCCGCCGTCGGAAGTCCAAAGGTCATACTTGAACATTGGCAGGCCGTTGGTTCCGATTACGGAGAAGGCATTGGTATAGTACTTCGTGCCGAGAGTATCGCAGATGTCTCTCATCTCGAAGTCTTCCGGATTGACAAAGGTTCTGGAACACATGAAGTCCTCGAACTTTCCGACATAGGTGAGCCCACGCCTTTCGATTTTAAAGACATAAGTATCTTCGAAAGAATCGATGGAAAGCATGCGGGCATAATAGTAGAAACCGGTATCTGTCTTCATGACCATCGACGGCAGCATACTGTGACCGGTGATCGTGATACCGGCGGTTTTGGAATTGAAATTTAACCCGTTGTAGTTGATGTCCAGGATAAACTCATCCGAACCGTAATCACCGGTTCCCTCGGAATAGGTAACCTCTGACTTGATCGAATCCATATCTCCATCGAGGTTGACATCCCAGATGATCTCGCTGTTTGCATCGTCGAAGATGGTATAGTACTTCGGAGTCTTGCCGAAGTACTCCATGTTGAAGATATCTTCATGACCGATGACCGGGATCTTATATACTTCATAGTTGATTACGCCGTAGGAGGTCTTTAAGAAGTTAATGGCATCGTAGCTCATCGTGAAAACGAATGAACCGTCGGTAATGCTGTTCTCGATTCCTGTCAGCCAGGATTTGTATTCCGCATCTGCACCCGGGAGATTAAAGAGCATGTCAACATAACCTGCCAGCGCGCTCTTGTCCAGCACGACATCGTCCAGAGTGATCGGACTGCCGTCCGAAGAAAGGTAGTTAAATGCGCGGAATTCGTTTTCCTTCTGATCGGCGAAGGAGGTTACCGCGAATGAGAAGACCTGTGAGTCGGATCGGAAAAGTGCCGTTTTGAAATCATATTCATTGTTATCAACAGCTTTTCCATCCCCGGCATCTTTCAGAAAAGCCTCCCCGGCGGTTTTGTACTTATCGCTTGTGGCGTTCATCAGTGCCGATGTGTCATTCGCGATAGCGGTCTGGAGTTTGTCGTATGGAGATCCGTCTTCAAAGAAGAGCTGGTCTATGGAAAGACGGAGATAGTTAGTCTGCTCATCTGCCGCACTGAAGGCGGAGGTGAAGTCCCAGTACTCGATAGGATAATTCAGCCCGAGTGTCTCGAGAGAATGATCTACAACGAACACGTTCTCAGGAGCAGTTGTCTCCGTTGTGGTGGGATCGGTATCTTCAGAAGAGGATTCAGAAGTTTCTGTTTCGGAATCGGAAGGATCTTCCGTTTCCTCTGTGGTGACCTTTGGCTTCTTCGTCTTCTTTGTTTCCTCTGTCGACTTTGAACAGCCGGCCAGAGAAAGGATCACTGAACCGCATAAGAGAAAGGAAACAATTCGTTTCATAATATGCACCCCTCGTTTGTCATTTTTACTTTACATAATTATACACAAAAAAAGACCGGATACTGATCCGGCCGTATTTGTTGAAAAGCACTAATTTCTGAGGTGTTTCAGTACTGTTCGCGTGTGGGGATGTCCGCTACCTGCTGTGACAGCTGGTCAATGGCTTCCTTATACTTGGCAAGGACCTGTGCGGAGATCTGATCGCGGAACTGGGAATTGATCGGGTGAACGATATCCTTATACTCTCCCTCGGGAGTACGGCGGCTGGGCATCGCGATAAACAGCCCGTTGTTGCCCTCGACGACCTTAACATCATGGACAACAAACTGGTGATCGAAGGTGATGGAAACGATGGCCTTCATCTTACTCTCTAAAGATAGTCTGCGAATGACAATGTCCGAAATTTCCATGTCTGCCTCCTGATAATACACCCTATATACCCGTTATTTTGTAGGATATCACATTTTTGTAGGATATTCATCATATATTGTCGAAAAAAGGGTATAATAGGAAGGAAAATGCGTCCGCATTTCACCATGGTATCTTTATTTTTTAAGGAATTACCGAATAACCGGTTAATTGGAGAGAAATAGTATGGCAGAAGGTATGAGAGACTTGCCCTCCGGCAAGCGTGTTTTTTTTGTCGGAATCGGCGGTATCAGCATGAGCGGTCTGGCCCGCATCGCATGTAATTACGGATTGATCGTCGGCGGATCAGATATGCATCCGTCGGAGCGTACACGTGAACTCGAGGGAATCGGCGTCAAGGTGTACGGTCATCACAGTGAAGAAAATATTAAGGAGTTTGCTCCGGACATCGTCGTACATACTGCGGCGATCCTTCCCGGCAACCCTGAACTGGACTATTCCAGAAAGAACGGACTTACGGTCATGGAGAGATCTGTGTTCTTAGGTCTGATCACCAGAAACTTCGCAAACGTGATCAATATCTCCGGAACTCACGGCAAGACCACCACCACTTCGATGGTCTCCCTGATTCTTCTGGAAAGTGGCGCGAATCCGACCGTGCATCTCGGTGCGGAACTCGATGCTTTTGGCGGAAGTGTGTATCTCGGTTCCAAGGACCAGCTTCTTGTATCGGAAGCGTGTGAGTATCACAGATCGTTCCTGGAGTTTTACTCCACCATCGCAGCGATCACAAATATCGACTATGACCATGTTGACTGCTACGGCAGCATCGATGAAGTTATCGATGTATTTGCCGAGTTTACCGAGAAGCTTTCTCCGGAGGGAACGCTCGTTATTCCTGCCGGTGACAAGAATGTGCAGGAGTGTGTGAAGCGTATCCCGGCATGCCGTGCGAAGGTCGGCATGGAAGAGCCCAGGATCCTGACGACAGGACTTGAGGGAGAGGGCTTCGGTTTCTTCAAGAGAGAACCGGATTTCTGCGCAGTGAATATCGAGTATAAAGATGGTAAGGCGGGATTTGATGTCCTCTTCAAGGGACGCCCGTACACACACATCCAGCTCGCGATCCCGGGCACACATAATGTGTACAATGCGCTGACGGCAATCGCGTGTGCTTCTCTTGCAGGAGGTACTGCTCAGGCCGCTGCAAAAGCACTGTCCTCCTTTACCGGGGCTGAGGGCCGTTTCACGATCAAGGGTACCTTCAAAGGTGCGATGGTCGTCACCGATTATGCACATCATCCGAGTGCTGCAAGAGCGACACTCGATGCGGCATCCCATGTACCACACAATAAGACCTGGGTCGTTTTCCAGCCGCTGACATTCAGCCGTACAAAAGTGCTTTTCGAGGATTATGTCACATCGCTTCTGCCGTGTGAGGACGTCTTCTTTGATGAGATCTTCTCCGACCGTGAAGTCAATCCGGGTGATATCTCCTCGAAGGATATCGCGGATGAGATCAACAGAAGAGGCGGACACGCCATCTTCTTCGAGTCGAAGGATGCTATCGTGGAGAAACTCTCTTCTGTAGTCAACAAGGATGACATGATCCTGATCCTCGGGCCGGAGGACATCCGTGCGCTCGGTGACCGTCTGGTCAGCATGGAGTAACTGATGAAGAAGACCCGACGGCTCCGCATCATCTGCGTTATTCTTCTTGCAGTGATACTGATCGTATCGTCGCTTTTTATCCTGCTCCCGAGAAGAAATGACGGATCGACGGGACGCGCGGCGCTGATGTTTGTCCATGAAGATATCATGTTCCCGCAGATGGACTACAGCCAGCTCTTCTCGCAGCTGGATGTCTCTTCGTACTTCGTGATAGACAGTTCCTGTCCGGAAGAACAGATGCGGAAGAAGATCGACAAAGTGCTGCGTTCGGGCTCGGTTGAATCTTTGGTGCTGATCCTCGAAGGAGACTATGCAAAGTCCGGTTTTACTATCGCATCGGAAAATGAGAAGATCTCGGATCTGGTCCTGATCTGCCCGAAGATGGATGTGTCTGAATTCGGCGAGATCGGAACAAAGGATCCTTCCTGCCGTGTCGCGATATTCTCCGTGCAGAACCAGTCTGTGGATTCGCTCTATGAGAGACTGTCCGGCGAGGATACGAAGTTTACTTCAGGTACGAAGGCAAGCGGATCGGCACCGGAACTTTTCCTGTCGTCGGACGCGAAGCGTTACTATGCGAGAAAAGGTGACAGAAGCGACCAGCAGATCGCATCTGTTCTCACGATCAACAGCCCCGTCATGCAGACATATATGGCGAACTACATTAAGAACTATGTTCTGGAAGAAGACGGCGTCTCGAACGGCCCGCTTCTGACATGGGTCATGAAGACGGTCTGTACGATTCTGACGATCGTTGCATTCTTCCTTTATGCCGCGACACTTCCGGCGAATAAGAAGTTTGCTCCGGTGAACGGAAAAGAACCGGGGAAAGATCCTTCGGCTCCGACTGAAGAAGGTGAGCCCGTGAAGCGTGAGCGCGGCTGTGACGGCAAGATCCGCGGACGTTCCATTGCAGATAAATACAGAAGTTCACTGAATCATCTTCTGGCGCTGCAGATATTCCTCGGCGGCATCATCAGCCTTCCGGCGATGTATCTTGTTGCGAATAAAAAGACATCCTTTCATATTGTGCTGCTTCTATGGATCTGTGTGTCACTCCTGAGCTCGGCATTCTTCCTCCTTCCTTTTGTCCGGAAGATAAAGAACAGAAAGGTCAGATCCAACCGCTCCATGTGGCAGATCCATATGCTGTTTACAGCACTCCTTGCCGCGGTAGTATTCATGCTGACACTGCTGTGGAAAGGCGCCGGATTCTTAAAGCCGGACATCATGCTGCTGGTGGCGCTTCTGCTTTCTGTAATGACCGGCATGGCGATGTTCACACTGCAGCTTGCCGACAATTTCTTCGGAAGGATCCAGGGAACACGACAAAGTGTTCTTGATTCCGTAAAATTTTCCGCGATACGTTTCGTTCCGATGGTGATTGTTTTCGTTTTCTCGATTATAATAGATAGAGGACTATGTGCTATGCAGATCCTCTTGCTGGCATTATCCCTGCTGGTGGCATCGTTCATGCGCAGGATAATCAAGAGAGGCGCTCTGGGGGAGACACTGTCCGTAGTTTTATATTCATGCCTTTATTGGATGATGTTTTGACCGGGGAGGATAGGGCCTATGTCATCTACGATTAAAGACGTTGCTAAAATGGCGGGAGTTTCCATTTCGACGGTTTCCAAGTTCATTAACGGAGGAAACGTTCTCGAGGAGAACCGCGCCCAGATCGAACAGGCGATCGAGACTCTGAATTATCAGGTCAATACGGTCGCGCGCGGCATGAAGACCAGAAAGACCATGTCGATCGGTGTGCTGATTCCGAGTCTTGCGGACTACTATGGCGTATCGATCCTTTCCTATATTGACCAGGAGCTCTACGCCAACGGATACAGTATGATCATCTGTGATTACAATCAGGGCGATCCGACAGGCGCTTCCGATAAGATCAATTTCCTTATTAACAAGCAGGTCGACGGCATCATCATGCAGCCGATGAACGTGCGCCAGGAAGATATCGACCGCGCAACGAAAGCAGATGTTCCGATCGTTTTCGTTGATATGGAGTATCCGGCGATCTCCTGCGATTCTGTCACCATCGATAATGTTGACATCGCATACCGCATCACGAAGCACCTGATCGATAACGGTCACAACCGGATCGGTTTCATCGGCGGTACCTCGGGATTTATCACGACGGATGACCGTGTGAAGGGATATAAGAAGGCTCTCGATGAGGCGGGGATCACGCTCGATCAGGATCTCCTTTATCTCGAGAATGTCTCGGAAGAGAGCGGCTATATGGCCATGATGCACTTCATGCAGAGAAAGTATAAGCCGACAGCGGTCTTTGCCAGCGGCAATGACCTGACCTGCGGCGCCGTGATGTATATCAACGAGAAGAAACTGGTGATCCCGGACGATGTATCCTTCGTCGGATTTGAGAACCAGACGATCGCACATGTGTATAACCCGACTCTGACCATCGGTATCCAGCCGATCAGAAAGATCGGACAGACCGCGGTCCGCATGCTCCTTGAGAGAATGAAGGAAGAGTACACGGGCGAGCCGAGAAATGTGCGTCTCAAGGCTGTCATTGATTTCGGCGCCTCGGTGAAGAAGATCAAATAAGGAAAGCCGGCCCGGCGTGTCTTGTGCCGGGGGGAGAAGTGCTTTTCTATATATAAATATTTATGCTTGACGTACCCTTGATCGCATGGTATTCTATTTCGGTGACCGCATGTGCCGGGCTCCTAAATCTGTGCCTTTTTTCAGTGCTTTTCGCACGGAGAAGCTACAGTGCCTAGGATTAGACAGCGAGACTGGATGAACAGGAGGGAAACGTTTTTATGCAGTATGCAGTTATTCTGACAGGCGGCAAGCAGTACAAGGTTGCCGAGGGCGACGAGATCTTCGTAGAGAAGCTCGAGGGCGAAGCCGGTGAGAAGATCACTTTTGACCAGGTTATCGCAGTTGCTGATGATAACGGTATCAAGGCCGGATCTGATGTTAAGGCATCCGTTGAGGGCGAGATCGTTAAGCAGGGCAAGAACAAGAAGATCGTCGTACTTAAGTACAAGGCTAAGAAGGGCTACAGAAGAACAAATGGCCACAGACAGCCGTACACACGCGTCCGCATCACCGGCATTAAGGGCTGAGACGGATAAGAAGAAGGTTGTACCTGTATCATGATCTCGATCGTCATATGGAAAGATCATAAGGGAAGCATCCTGGGGTTCTCGACAGAGGGTCACGCGGGATACGAGGAAGAAGGAAAAGATATTATCTGTTCTTCGATCTCGACACTCTTCACCACATGTGTTAATGCACTGGAAGAGCAGCTTTCATGGAAAGACTTCTATATGGTCACAGGAAATGAAAGAAATTTCTGTGAGATATGGACACCGGAAGACATCACGAAGGAAGAGCGGGAAACCGCGCAAGTGATCTTCAGAACCATTATCCGGGGTATCCTGGATGTAGAAGAGAGTGTCAAAGAGAACTACGGATCGGGTTATCTTAAGGTGACAACGAAGAATAAATGAGAAAATGGAGGGCTTGACCATGTTAAAGATGAATTTGCAACTCTTCGCTCATAAAAAGGGTATGGGTTCGACCAAGAACGGTCGTGACTCTGAATCTAAGCGTCTCGGTGCTAAGAAGGGTGACGGACAGCTTGTAGTTGCCGGCAACATCCTCGTAAGACAGCGCGGCACAAAGATCCACCCGGGCACAAACGTAGGCATCGGTTCCGACGATACACTCTATGCTCGTATCGACGGCCATGTTAAGTATGAGCGTATGGGCAAGGACAAGAAGAAGGTCAGCGTTTATCCGGTAGAGCAGTAATCCGCTTTTCGGGTATTTGGGACTTTCCCTTGTTGTTTTAGAAACGAATCAGAAGGTCTGACCTGAATAAAATCCGGTCAGACCTTTTTTCACTAAGGAGGCAATCGCCATGTTTATCGATCATGCGAAGATCCACATCAAGGCCGGCGACGGCGGAAACGGTATGGTTTCTTTTCATACGGAAAAATACATCACCAACGGCGGACCTGACGGCGGCGACGGCGGTAAGGGCGGCGATGTCATTTTCTATGCCTCCGAAGAATTAACAACACTTTCCAATTTCCGCTTCAAGCATAAGTTTGTTGCCGAGAACGGCAGCAACGGCATGAACCGGAAGATGTACGGCAAGGGCGGAGAAGACCTCCGCATCGCTGTTCCGGTCGGAACGATCATGAAGGATCTCGAGACCGGCAAAGTCATCGCCGATTTCACGACCCCGGGACAGGAAGAAGTTATCTGTAAGGGCGGCCGCGGCGGTCAGGGAAACATCCACTTCAGTAACGCGATCCGTCAGGCGCCGAAGTTCGCGCGTGCCGGTATCCCGGGTGAAGAAAGAGATGTATCTATTGAATTAAAACTCATCGCGGACGTAGGTCTTGTCGGCTTCCCGAATGCGGGCAAGTCCACGCTTCTGTCTGTGATTACTTCTGCAAAACCGAAGATCGCGGACTATCCGTTCACGACACTTGAGCCGATGCTCGGTGTTGTTTCCGTAGGTGACACCAGTTTCGTTGTCGCCGATATCCCGGGCCTCATCGAGGGGGCTTCCGAAGGTAACGGATTAGGTCACGACTTCTTACGTCATATTGAGAGAACACGTCTTCTGATCCACGTGGTCGATGTATCTGCGCAGGACGGAAGAGAGCCGATCGCGGACTTTGACCAGATCAACGAGGAACTCCGTCAGTTCAATCCGCTTTTGGAGATGCGTCCGCAGGTCGTTGTCGGTAACAAGATCGACCAGGCTGATGATGAAGTCGTAAAGGCATTTAAGGACGAGATGGAGAGCAGAGGATACAAGGTATTCCTCATGAGCGCGGCCATCGCCGAAGGTACAAAAGAACTGGTCGACTATGTCGCTTCTCAGATCCAGACTCTGCCTCCGACGATCCTGATCGAAGAGGCAAAAGAAGAGACGATCTATGAGTTCAAGCCGGAAGAAAAGTTCAAGATCGAAGTGCAGGATGGCGTCTACTGCGTGCTGGGTGACTGGATCCGTGTTGTGCTTGAATCCACAAACTTCGACGATCCGGAATCTCTTGCATACTTCCAGAGAGCACTTCGTAAGAACGGTGTCATCGATGCTCTTGAAAAAGCAGGCTGTAAGGAAGGCGACCCGGTCCGTATCTACGATCTCGAGTTTGACTATATCGAGTAAGACATAGCTAACGATAATCTGAACAAGTGCTTTTCAGGCGGTAGGAAACAACCGTGCCTGATGATATAATGATGATTAGTGAACAGGATGACTTAGGGGGTGAACCATGCTGTTATACTATGAGATCTTACTGGGATTATCCATTCTTTTCTCCATGATCTACGCATTCATGTGGAATAAACACTTCGATGCGAACATCACTCTGGTGTTTTTTCTTGTACCGATCAGCATCCTGTCTCATCTGGCTGTGGCGGTATCTTCCAATGTCGAAGAAGCGATCCTGGCAACCAAACTCATCTATTTTACGGTCCTGTTTAATATCCTGTTCGTCATACTGACGATCCTGGGACTTTGTCATCTCCATCTGCCGAAAGCCATACGCGGCAGCCTCGTGGGTCTTACGGTGCTGTTTTATCTTCCGGTCCTGTCGATCGGTCATAATGACATGTTCTATGAGAAGGTCGGATTCACGACGAGAAACGGCATTTCTTTCCTGACGGAGAAAGAATACGGAGTCTGGCACGGTATTCTTTATTCATGGATCTTCATTTGTTTCCTCATCTGCCTTGTCGCGCTGATCTACAGTCTGATCAAGAAGAACGATGTTTCGCACAGAGTCATCTATATGCTGTTTATTCCTGTCGTCCTATCGATGGTCACATTTTTCATCGGCAGAACCTTTCTCGAGGAGATCGAGCTGGCGGCTGCGTCTTATGTCCTGGCCCAGTTCATATATCTTCTTATCGTCCACCGTCTCGAACTCTACGATATCAATGAATCCGCGCTCGAGTCGCTGGTGCAGAAGGGGAATACCGCGTTTATCTCCCTCGATTTCCGTCTTCGCTATCTGGGATGTAATGAGACAGCGAAGCAATGGTTCCCTTTCCTTAGTGAACTTCACGTAGATAAGCCGGTCCAGGACAATCCGAAGTGCCAGGCTACGATCCTGTCGTGGATCAGAGACTTTAACGAAGGGAAGATCGATGACGAGAATCACATCCATTACCATCTGGAAGACGGGGAGAGGATCGTACATGTTGACGTCAATCATCTCTATGACGGCAAGAAGAAAAGAGGATACCAGCTGTTCATCACGGACGATACGACGGATGTCAAAAACATCGAATTTCAGGAGAAATTTAACACTGTTCTGCGCTTTGAAGTAGACCAGAAAACCGAGCGGATCATGCAGATGAACGATCACCTGCTGGTCAGTATGGCGACCATGGTTGAAAGCCGTGACCCGTTTACCGGAGGTCACATCAAGCGTACCAGTGAAGGCGTGCGCATGATCGTCGAGGAGATGAAGAAAGATGCGGCATTAAACCTTTCGAAGAAGTTCTGCCAGTCTGTCGTTAAGGCAGCCCCGATGCACGATATCGGAAAGATCGCGGTCCCGGATGCCGTGCTGCTTAAGCCGGGAAGATATGAGCCGGAAGAATACGAGATCATGAAATCACATTCGGCGGAAGGTGCGAAGGTCGTTCATGAGATCCTGAAGGATACCGATGACGAAGAGTTCCGGAGGATCGCCGTAAATGTCGCGCATTTTCATCACGAGAGATGGGACGGAAAAGGATATCCTGAGAAACGTGCGGAACACGACATTCCTCTCGAGGCGAGAATCATGGCGATCGCAGACGTATACGATGCTCTCGTCAGTAAGCGTGTATATAAAGAGAAGATGCCGTTCGAAAAGGCTGACGCGATCATTCTCGAAGGCATGGGGACACAGTTCGATCCGGCGCTGGAGAAGTACTACAGAGCCGCGCGCCCGAACTTCGAAGCATACTATGCCAGCCAGCTGAAATCCGATGCGACACAGTCGGATGAGCCGGAGAATGCGGAGAAATAAAGCGGTTCCGGAATTTGTGACGGTGATTTTCACAATTCTGATTTTGTCTTCTTAGATTGTTAACAAATGAGCCATAGTCCATACACTTTTCTTTTCTAGAATAAAACCATAGAAAGAACAAAGGAGGACAGACCGATGCAGGACGAACATACAACTCAGGCGATGGGGTCTGTTGAATCCTCCCGTTGCTTGAGTGAAGTATCAGATAGAGTTTCTCTCTAACATTTTTTGAGTTTGTATAAGTCCATCAGGACACAAGAATATTCCCTCAAGGTGAAAGCCTTGAGGGTTTTCTTTATGTGTTAAAAGGGATTACTCTTTGTTGCCGGTTTCCGGTTCCGGCCGAAAAAAGCGGCGGCTCCGTTTGGAACCGCCA
>CAMYWO010000002.1:0-85737 GCA_947302815.1 uncultured Clostridia bacterium
AACAAATGGCAAGTTTATCACTTCAGCATGTTTACAAGAAGTATGAAGGCGGCGTTGTAGCTGTTTCTGACTTCAACCTTGAGATTTCCGATAAGGAGTTCATCATCCTGGTAGGACCTTCCGGTTGCGGTAAGTCCACAACACTTCGTATGATCGCTGGTCTCGAAGATATTTCCGAGGGTGAGATCTACATCGAAGATCGTCTGATCAACGACGTACTCCCGAAGGATCGTGATATCGCGATGGTTTTCCAGAACTACGCTCTCTATCCGCACATGACAGTATTCGATAACATGGCATTCGGTCTTAAGCTCCGTAAGGTAGCTCGTGATGAGATCAAGCGCCGCGTTCAGGAAGCTGCTAAGATCCTCGAGATCGAGCACCTCCTCGACAGAAAGCCGAAGGCTCTCTCCGGTGGTCAGCGTCAGCGTGTTGCTCTCGGCCGTGCTATCGTTCGTGACCCGAAGGTCTTCCTCATGGACGAGCCGCTGTCCAACCTCGACGCTAAGCTCCGTGTTCAGATGCGTGTTGAGATCACCAAGCTCCACCAGAGACTGCAGACAACCATCATCTACGTTACTCACGACCAGACAGAGGCTATGACGATGGGTACCCGTATCGTAGTTATGAAGGATGGCTTCATCCAGCAGGTTGACTCCCCGACGGAGCTCTACGACAACCCGGTTAACACATTCGTAGCTGGATTTATCGGTATGCCGCCGATGAACTTCATCAACGCTATGATCCAGGTTGAAGGCGATGACGTTTATGTTGCATTCGAGAACACAAGCATTAAGCTTGCTGAGCGTTACTGCGTACCGGAAGTTATCGAGCGTGACGGAACAGAAGTTATCTTCGGTGTTCGTCCTGAGGCTCTCACAGATGACGGAACTTACGTATCCATGCATCCGGAATCTGCATTCTCCGCAGACGTCGACGTTGTCGAGATGCTCGGTGCTGAGACATACCTGTACGTAACAGTTAACGGTTCTCTCCCGCTGACAGCAAGAGTAGACCCGACCACATCCGAGTCCCGTGTAGGTGAGGTTGTTGACATCGCTGTTGACGCTAACCGTGTTCACCTCTTCGACAAGGATACAGAGCAGAGCATTATTTCCTAATCGGAAACAAGTAAGTGAAAATAAATGGAAGAACTGTCCCGGAAACGGGACAGTTCTTTTTTTGCCGAAAACATCAAAAAAGTTAGCGAATGTTGCAAGATTTTCGTGAAAAGTTTAAGATAAATAAGATAGCGACTTCTATGGGACGACTGCGTCCGATACCGCGAAGACTACGAAAGAGATAAGGTGAAGCGTATGGAAGAACTTAAGAAATGTATGCGCGAAGCAAAGAAGATCCTTGATTTGACAGTAGGTGTCATGGATACATCAGGTATGGTCGTTGCCTGCACCGATCCGGCATGGGAGGGGATCGAGGATTCCAGTGCCCGTGCGGTACTCCTTTCGGACGAGCTGTTCTCGAATACGGCAGGTAAGACGTACATGAAGATCGTTATCGGAGATTCGACGCAGTACATCGCCTTCATCAGTGGTGTAGATCCGATCGCCAAGACCTATCTTGAACTGGTGACCCAGTGGATCAAGGCGGCGATGCGTGAGCGCAACACCGACGTAGAGCGCGAGACATTTATTAAGAACATCCTTCTGGAGAATGAGCTTCCGGGTGATATCCCGCTGAAGGCCAGAGAGTATAAGATCCCGTTTGCGACACGCCGTATTGTATTTATCGTACGTGTAAGCAAGAATGACGGAGTCGAATGCCTCGAGATCCTCCAGAATCTTTTCCCGGATACGAAAACACAGATGGTTGTCGCTATGGACGAAGAGACCATCGTGCTCGTTATGGATCTCGGAGAGAACTTCGATACATATCTCAATGAAGTCAGCAGAACGATCCTCGACAACCTGAATGCCGAGTCCATGATCCGTGCCCATGTCGGTATCGGCATGCCGGCTCCGACACTCCGTGATATCGCGAAGTCCTACCGTGAGGCGACTCTGGCACTTCGTGTCGGATCGATCTTCGAGAGCGAGCAGTTCATCATGCGCTATGACAAACTCGGCCTCGGCCGTCTGATCTATCAGCTTCCGCCGACGCTTTGCAATATGTTCCTGAATGAAGTATTCCCGCAGGGCGCTTATGAGTCTCTCGATTCCGATACTCTGGTCACGATCCAGAGCTTCTTCGAGAACAACCTCAACGGCAGTGAGACTTCAAGAAAACTTTTTGTCCACAGAAATACACTGGTTTATCGTCTGGATAAAGTCCAGAAGATCACCGGACTGGATCTCCGTTCCTTTGATGACGCTGTGCTTTTCAAGCTGGCGGCCATGGTACGTACGTATCTGGAGAAGCAGGAGAGATCCGGCCAGGGTGGAAATATCAACTGGTAACGATGGGAACGTGAAACTTTGATACGTTTTGAAAATGTGCATAAAACATACAAGACCGGTACGGATGCACTCCGCGGAGTGACATTTGCGATTCGCGACGGCGAGTTTGTCTTCGTCATCGGTAAGAGCGGATCCGGAAAGTCTACTCTCATGAAGTGCATCACGCGTGAAGAGAAGCCGACTGAGGGACTGGTCATCATTGACAAGTTCTGTATTTCCAAGATGTCCCGTGCACTGGTTCCGACACTTCGCCGTCAGATCGGTATCATCTATCAGGATTTCCGCCTGATCGAGTCGAAGACCGTAGAAGAGAATATTGCTTTTGCCGGTGAGATCGTCGGTATCCCGAAGAAAAAACTCCATCAGATGGTCGACATCGTACTGAGTGCAGTCGGCCTTCGTGACAAAGCCAATTCCATGCCGCTCGAGCTCAGCGGCGGTGAGCAGCAGCGTGTGGCAATCGCGCGCGCGATGCTCAATAATCCGAAACTGATCGTTGCCGATGAGCCGACAGGTAACCTCGACCCGGAGACTTCCGAGTCGATTATGGCGCTCCTTGAGGAGATCAACCGCCAGGGCACGACAGTTATCGTATGCACCCACGACAGTAATCTCGTAGACCGCATGAAGAAGCGTGTTATCGAGGTCGATGAGGGCCTGATCGTCCGTGATGAATTCGGTTCAGGTTATACAGCCGAAGATAAGACCGCGCTTCCGAAGTCGATGCTCGATGAATTCGTTCCCGAGGTCGTAACGCTTTCCGAGCTGCAGGCAGGTTCCGAACCGCTTCCTGCATTCCCGACAGAGGACAAGGAGGAGGCTCTTCCGGAATTCCCGTCCGAAGATAAGACGGAGCCGGAGAAGGAAGTAAAGACGGATAAGAAGCCCGAAGCAAAGATCGCAAAGGTTGAAAAGACCGAAAAGAAGATCGAAGCAAAGGTGGAAGAGAAGCCTGAAGTTCCGGTGGAGAAGATAGACGAGAAGAAAGAAGAACCGCTTCCGCAGTTCCCGTCTGAAGAGAACAAGGAGCCGCTTATTACCGTAGTTGACGATAAGAAGCCGGATAAGAAGGACGAGAAGAAAGAGAAGAGGGAAGAAAAGAAAGCCGAGAAGAAGGCAGAGAAGAAAGAGAAAAAAGAGACGAAGAAAGTCGAAGAGGATTTCGATGATCCGGATATTCCTTCGGACGGTAAGGAGGAAGGGAAATGAGTATCCGCACATTCTGGAATTCTTTTAAAGAAGGCGTGCAGGGCATTATCCGCCATCCGCTGGTCACGATCGCATCCATCAGTACGATCCTGCTGATGCTTCTTCTGATGTCCGTGTTCTTCATTTTCTCGGCCAACGCCCGCTTTGTCATGAAGAAAGTCGGCCAGCAGCCGCCGATCGAGGTCTACATGAAGCTCGGCTGCACCCAGGAGCAGATGGATCTTCTGGTGAAATACATGGAAGAGAATCCGGACAAGATCAAGAGTTATGACGGTCTTTCTCCGGAAGCAAACTATAACCGTTTTAGAAAAGAACTGGGCGACAGCGCCTCTATTCTGGATGATTTCGACTATAACACCTACATGCCGTATACGATCCTGATCCAGCTGACGGATCCGTCCTATGCGGATGATGTAGTTATGCATATCCAGGCAATTCCCGGCATCGAGAAAGTCATGCAGGAGAGCAACGTCATGAAGTTCCTGACGAGGGCGACCAAGACCGTGAACATCGCGACGGTTATCGCATTCACAGTGCTTTTCATAATATCCCTGTTTATCATTTCCAACATGGTACGTATATCGGTATATTCCCGCTCGACGGAGATCGCCATCATGAAATTCGTCGGTGCGACCAATGGTTACATCCGTCTCCCGTATGTTGTAGAGGGTGCGCTGGTCGGTATGGTCAGTGCGCTGTGTGCGTGGGGGATCACCTACTTTGCCTATAGTGCGATCTATAAGCGTGCGATGAGATCCGTAGATCCGTCGAGTATCTACGCTCTCCTCCCGATGAAAAACCTCACACTCTCCGTTCTGATCCTCTGCCTTGCATGCGGCGTGATCATCGGCTCTGTCGGATCCGGCATTGCTGTAAGAAAGTACGTCAAAGTATGACGAGAGGTGAAATATGGTACTCCGTAAGAACAGATGTATAAAGCTTATGGCGCTGACACTGTGTGCGTCGATCGTTTTTGCGACGGCTTCTTTCCTGACGCGTAAACCGGTCAAGGCAGTAAACAGAAGCTTCATGGCATATACTCCTACCCAGTCGGATATTGATGACGCGAAGAAGAAACGCGACGAGGCGAAGAGAAAAGCAGAGCAGGCTTCCAATCAGCTCGATCAGCTGAAACAGGAGAAGAGCCAGCTTTCCGGAGAACTCGAAGAACTCAAGGGCTTAAGCGATGAGCAGATGGCCCAGTATAAGGAGATTTCGGAAGAATACGCGGCGGCCCTGATCGCGAAGCAGGAAGCGCTCGACTCCTATATTGCTTCCCAGGAGAACCTGCTGAATAAGAGAAAGCAGTACTCGGAGCGTATCAGCATCATGTTCGCCTACGAGAATAAGTCCACGCTGGAGATCCTTCTGGAGTCGGACAGCATCGCGGGCTTCTTTACCAATCTTGAACTGATCTCGATCATCGGTGATGCCGACCGGCAGATGATCGACCAGCTGCAGATCGCGATGGATGATGCGGAACTGAAGAACAGCATTGCGCTTCAGGAAGCGGAAGACATGCAGAGGATCGCCGAAGAGAAGTCGGCGCAGCTTGAGGAACTCCGTTCCCGTATCGGTGTGACCGAGGCGGCGCTCGATGAGAAGAAGGGCGAGATCTCCCGCTGGCAGCAGAAGGAAGATGCTTTCCAGGAGGAGGCGGACCGTCTCGATGAAGAGATCCGTGAACTCGTAAGAAAGAGAGAGGAAGAAGAGAAGAGACAGGCTGCTCTCACCGCGACCGCAGCGGCCAAGCGCGCTGCAGAGGTGACGAAGGCTCCGACAAAGACACCGCAGCCGACGATAAAGCCGAGCAATAACGGCGGCGGAGGAAACGGCAACGGAAACGGAGATGGCGGTTCCGGAAAAGCACTGATGAAGATGACCTGGCCTTATCCGGGCGACTATACAGTTTATTCCCCGTATGGTATGCGTTACCATCCGGTCTACCACTATGACAAGATGCACTGGGGCGTCGACCTCGGCGGCACGTACGGCAATCCGATCGTGGCCGCGGCTGATGGCGTGGTCATCAAGGTCGATGAGCCGGTAGAAGGCCAGAACACCGGATCCGTAAACTACGGTAACCACTGTGTTATTGACCACGGTAACGGAATCACCACGTGCTATGCGCACTGCCGTGACGTATATGTGCATGTCGGTGACAAGGTAAAGGCCGGTCAGACGATTGCCGAGTGCGGCAGTACCGGTACATCCACCGGTCCGCACCTGCACTTCGAGGTCCGTGTCAACGGATCGAAGGTCGACCCGGTTCCGTATATTAAAGGATAAATATATGTCAGCCTATGATTTTCTAGCAGGATATTACGATTGCTTCCAGCAGGATCTGGATGCGTCGCAATGGGCGGACTTTGTTGACTGGATCGCCAAGCGCTATGGTAAAACCGAGGGCGACGGTGACGGCGGAAAGCTTCTGCTTTGCGACCTCGGCTGCGGAACGGGACTGGTTACCTGTGAACTCTCCAAGAGAGGCTACGACACGATCGGACTGGATAATTCTCCCGAGATGCTCGATCAGGCGAGGATCCACGCAGGCAAAGACAAGAAGATCCTGTGGCTCCTTCAGGATATGACGGAGCTGGATCTTTTCGGATCTGTGGATATTTTCGTTTCCCTTCTGGATACGGTGAACCATATTACCGATCGAAAAGCACTTGACCGCATGTTCCGTTCCTTCTCGAATTTCCTGAACCCGGGCGGACTCTTTATCTTTGATGTCGCAAGCAGGAAGCACTTCGAGGAGACCCTTTCGGGTAATTTCTTCTATTCGGTCGACGATGATTTTGCGGTGCTTTGGGAAAACGACTACGATCCGAAGACAAAGATCAATACGGCATCACTGACGATGTTCGGTACGGAAGACGGGAAGACATACTCCCGCTGTGATGAGGATATCACGGAAAGATTTTATACGGATGAAGAGATCCGGGACCTTGCCGCAAAATACGGACTTGAGGTCGCAGGCGTTTTCGGCGGCCTTAAGAAAAGGAAACCGAATGATACGGATGAGAGGAGCTTCTATTGCATCAGAAGACCTTCGGATGTATTATCTTCCTCTGAGAAAGAAAATAAGAAACGGAGATAACTTCGATGGATGATTTCTATCTGGCTCCGGGATCCCCTATGGATGATTCCGATTATATCGTGACTGCGACAGCGCTCTCCGGCAAGGTGCGCGCGCTTTCGATCCGCTCCACGAATCTCGTAAGAGAAGCTCTGCGGATCCATAAGACATCACCTGTCGCGACAGCGGCGCTGGGAAGATTTCTCACCGGTACTCTGTTTCTTGCGGATACACTGAAGGGCGAAGGGGATTCCCTGACTACCAATATCCGTTCTGACGGACCTCTACAGGGAATGACGGCAGTTGCCGATTCCCACGGAAACGTACGAGGATACTGTCTGGAACCGGTCGTTGAGACGACCTATCACCGTCCCGGCAAGCTCAATGTCGGTGCGGCGGTCGGAAACGGCAAGCTGACGGTGGTAAAGGATTTCGGCCTGAAGGAGCCTTATGTCGGTCAGGTCGAACTGGTCTCCGGCGAGATCGCCGAGGACTTTACCTACTATCTGGCATCTTCTGAGCAGACCCCGTCGATCGTATCCCTCGGTGTCGGGATCGACGCGAACGGAGTTACCTGTGCCGGAGGATTTATGGTCCAGCTTCTTCCCGGTGCGGATGAAGAGACGATCTCCTATCTTGAGGACCGCGTCAGCGGAGGATTCCCGGATGTGACCTTCCTTCTTCAGGAGGGGATGAACCCGGAGAAGATCCTGGATATGTTTCTGGGCGATAAGGAGATCTGCTTCCTCGAGGGTAGAAAGGTTGCCTATAAGTGCAACTGCTCCCGTGAGCGCATGGAGAGAAATCTCATGGCGATCGGCAAGAAAGATCTTACTGAACTCTCGGAAGATCCGAACGGCATCGATCTGGAATGTCATTTCTGTGACCAGAAGTATCATTTTTCCCAGGAAGATGTCCGTGGCATGCTGGAGGAATAAGAAGAGGACAGCCGCCGAAATGCAGTAAATACGCCTGCTTTCGGGCATGCATCTTCGGAAAAGTCCTTTTCACGGCAAAAAATTCACTTTTTTTGAAAATAGTGCTTGCAATCACTTGATGTGCGCTGTATAATTCTTCGTGCGCGACTTTGTGCGCGTGAGCGTAGATGCTTGAGATTGCCGCAGGATAAAGCGGGCTGTGCTTTAGAGAGCGGGTAACTTAGGCGGAGCAGTCGGAGGCATGGATCTCCGGCGAGGAACCCGGACGTACAGCGTGTGTTTTGAAGAACACATGCCCAGGCCCAAAGTGCCGTGAATTATGCGGTAACTGGTCTCCTGGGTTTTATGATGGGATCAGAAGAAACGCTGGACAGGGTGAAGAAAAAACAACAGCAAAGATTTGGAGGAAACAAAACATGGCAGCAAACCAGAAGATCAGAATTAAGCTCAAGGCTTACGATCACGAGCTCCTTGACCAGAGCGCAGCACGTATCGTCGAGACGGTCACCAGAACAGGCGCAAGCTTCTCCGGCCCGATCCCGCTCCCGACAGAGAAAGAGATCACAACGATCCTGCGTTCTCCTCATAAGTATAAGGATTCCCGTGAGCAGTTTGAGCTCCGTACACATAAGCGTCTTATCGACATCTTCGCACCGAACCAGAAGACGATCGACGCACTGACAAAGCTTGACATGCCTGCAGGTGTGAGCATTGAGCTCAAGGCCTAATGGCTTTTTCCGCGTTCTGCCGGTCGTCCAAGCGGCAGGATATGCGGAGGTCATGTTCGCGGACTAAAACAAAACGCGAACCAATAACCTAAATAGGAGGAAGAAAGAAATGACAAAGTTCGTACTTGGCAAAAAAGCCGGCATGACACAGCTCTTCGATGAGAGCGGTCTGGCAGTACCGGCAACCGTTATTGAATGCAACCCTATGTTTGTTATTCAGAATAAGACGGTAGAAAAAGACGGCTACAAGGCTGTGAAGGTCGCAACAGGCGACATTCGCGAGAAGCTTGTAAACAAGCCGGACAAGGGACAGTTCGCAAAGGCTGAGGTTAGCGTAAAGCGTACTATCCGTGAGTTTAAGACAGAAGAGGATTACACCCTCGGTCAGGAGATCAAGGTCTCCGACATGCTCGCTGTTGGCGATCATGTAGATGTAAGCGGTGTATCCAAGGGTAAAGGTTACCAGGGTAACATCAAGCGTCACGGCCAGAAGGGTGGTCCGGACGGACATGGTTCCATGTATCACAGACGTGTTGGTTCCATGGGTGCTAACTCCACACCGGCTCGTGTTCTCCCGGGCAAGAAGATGCCTGGTCACATGGGCGCAGTTAACTGCACAGTACAGAATCTGACGGTCGTCAGTGTTGACGGCGAGAGAGGAATCCTCGTTCTTAAGGGCGCGGTTCCGGGTCCTAAGGGCGGCATCGTAACAATCACGTCGTCCGTAAAGGCTAAGTAATTCGACGACAAGGAGGAACTAAGAAATGGCTAAAATTGATATTTTGAATCTTAGTGGAGCCGTTGTCGGATCGATGGATCTTTCTGACGATATCTTCGGTATTGAGCCGAACGCTGCTGCTATGCGCACAGTTGTTCTGAACATTCTGGCTAACCGTCGTCAGGGCACACATTCCACAAAAACAAGAAGCGAAGTTCGTGGCGGCGGTAAGCGTCCGTATCGTCAGAAGGGTACAGGTCGTGCCCGTCACGGTTCTACACGTTCTGCACAGTATGTCGGCGGCGGCATCATCTTTGGGCCTAAGCCGAGATCCTACAGCTACACTGTTCCGAAGAAGATCAGACGTCTGGCTATGAAGTCTGCTTTCTCTTCCAAGATGGCTGACAGCAAGATCTACGTTGTAGACGCACTCGATTTCGACACAATGAAGACCAAGAACATGGTTGAATTCATGAAGGCGATCAAGGTTTCCGATTCTGCTCTCGTCGTACTCGGCGGAAAGAACGAGAACGTTGAGAAGGCTTCTAGAAATCTTCCGACCGTTAAGACAGCTTTCGTTAATACGATCAACGTATTCGATATCCTGAAGTATGATTCCTTTATCATGACTAAGGAAGCTGCAGAGAAGATTATGGAGGTGTACGTATGAGCAAGGCACCGCAGGACATCATCATCAAGCCGGTAATCACAGAGAAGAGCTCTTTTGATGCGGCGATGGGCAAGTATACTTTCCAGGTTGCTAAGGATGCAACCAAGACAGACGTTAGAAAGGCTGTTGAGCAGCTCTTCGAGGTCAAGGTAGTTTCTGTCAACACAGTTAACTACGATGGAAAGAAGAAGAGACAGCGTTATGTAGAGGGTACAACTGCTTCCTTTAAGAAGGCTGTAGTTACCATCGATACAGAGGCTAAGGACGTGTCTTATCTTGGTAAGGGCGGCAAGGCTGCTAAGTCCGATAAGAAGTATAAGACAGCTATTGAAGAATTTGGAATCGGCCAGTAATGGGCCTGATGGTAAAGGAGTGAAGAGAGAATGGCAGTAAAGACTTTTAATCCTACTTCTCCTGCAAGACGCAACATGACTGTTGCGGACTATTCTTCCCTGACGAAGAAGAAGCCCGAGAAGAGTCTGTTGGCATCCGGCAGCAATTCAGGCGGACGCAACTCTTATGGACGTATCACAGTTCGTCACATCGGTGGCGGCAACCGTCGTAAGATCCGTGTCATTGACTGGAAGAGAACAAAAGATGGTATCCCGGCAACAGTAATCGCACTTGAGTACGATCCGAACCGTACAGCATTTATCGCTCTTCTGCAGTATGCAGACGGCGCTAAGTCCTACATCCTGGCTCCGCAGGGACTCAAGGTCGGCGACAAGGTTGTTTCCGGTGCAGATGCAGATATCGTAGCAGGTAATGCTCTCCCGATCGTAAACATCCCGGTTGGTACCATGATCCACAACATCGAGCTGAAGCCCGGCAAGGGTGCTCAGATGGTTCGTACGGCTGGTGCCGGCGCACAGCTGATGGCTAAAGAGGGCGAGTTCGCTCAGGTACGTCTCCCGTCCGGTGAGGTTCGTATGGTTTCCATCAAGTGCAGAGCAACCGTTGGTGTTGTTGGCAACAACGAGCACGAGAACGTATCCATCGGTAAGGCAGGACGTCATCGTCACATGGGCGTAAGACCTGCAGTCCGTGGTGTCGTTATGAACCCGAACGATCACCCGCACGGTGGTGGTGAAGGTAAGTCCCCGATCGGTCTTCCGGGTCCTGTTACACCTTGGGGTGTTCCGACTCTCGGTAAGAAGACAAGAAACAAGAAGAAGCAGTCTAACAAGTATATTGTTAAGGGTAGAAAGTAAGCGAAGGGAGGAACCAAAATGAGTAGATCAACCAAAAAGGGTTATTTTGTACAAGATGCCCTGATGAAGAAAATCAATGCGATGAACGCGGCGAATGAGAAAAAGGTTGTACAGACTTGGTCTCGCGCTTCGACGATCTATCCGGAAATGGTCGGACACACGATCGCTGTTTATGACGGCAGAAGACATGTTCCGGTTTATGTAGTCGAGGAAATGATCGGCCATAAGCTGGGTGAGTTCGCTCCGACAAGAACATTCAGAGGCCATGCCGGTGAGAAATCTTCCGGTGGTAAATAATCGGTAAGCTTTGAAGGGAGGAAAAAATAGTGGAAAAAGTTAAGATGACTAAAGACTATATCGAATCGAATCGCGATGAAATCCTCGAAGCTTACGGTAAGCAGCAGAAGAAGAACGCGAAGAAGCCGGTTCTTACTAAGAAGCAGAAGAAGCTTCTCGGTATCGGCAAAGATCAGGGTAAGGCAGTCGCTAAGTACGTTCGTGTTACACCCCGTAAGGTAAAGATCGTAGCTGATCTTATCAAGGGTAAGGATCTCGACGAGGCATATGCCATCCTGGATTACACACCGAAGGCAGCATCTCCGGTGCTGAAGAAGGCTGTTAAGTCCGCTGAGGCTAACGCAGTAAACAACAACGGTCTTTCCAGATCCAGCCTCTATGTTGCTGAGGCATATGCAGGCCAGGGCCCGATCCTGAAGCGTTTCATTCCGAGAGCAAGAGGATCTGCGTCTAGAATCAACAAGAGAACAAGTCACGTAACAGTTGTTCTCAAAGAAAGAGTATAAGGAGGAATAAAGAATGGGCCAGAAGGTTAATCCCCATGGATTGCGCGTCGGTGTCATCAAAGAGTGGGACACACGTTGGTATGCCGACAAGAAGACATTCAGCGATTTCCTCGTTGAGGACAAGCAAATCCGTGATTTTGTAAAGAAAGAGTGCTTCGCTGCAGGCGTTTCGAACATTGAGATCGAGCGTAAGGGTGCAGACAAGACTTCTATCATCATCAACGCAGCTAAGCCGGGTATCATCATCGGCCGTCAGGGCGCTGGTATTGAGGAGTTCAAGAAGAAGCTCCAGAAGAAGTTCAAGAAGAATTTCTTCGTAGATGTTCGTGAGATCAAGAATGTGGATGCTAACGCTCAGCTCGTTGCTGAGTCCATCGCTTCCCAGCTCGAGAGACGTGTTTCTTTCCGTCGTGCCATGAAGATGGCGATGTCCCGTACCATGAAGTCCGGTGCGAAGGGCATCAAGACCTGCTGCGCAGGTCGTCTGGGCGGCGCTGAAATCGCTCGTTCCGAGACATATCACGAAGGTACTATCCCGCTGCAGACACTGCGTGCGGACATCGACTATGGTTTTGCTGAGGCTAACACACAGTACGGCCGTATCGGTGTAAAGGTATGGATCTACCGTGGTGAGATCCTCACAGCAAAGAAGACTGTTAAAGTAGCGGAAGGAGGCGAAGCGTAATGTTACTTCCTAAGAGAGTAAAGCATAGAAAGCAGCAGCGCGGCCGTCTGACAGGTAAGGCTACCAGAGGTAACTTCGTTGCTTACGGTGATTACGGTATCTACTCTACAGAGCCCTGCTGGATCACATCCAACCAGATCGAGGCAGCTCGTATCGCGATCAACCGTTACGTAAAAAGAGGTGGTAAGGTCTGGATCAAGATCTTCCCGGATAAGCCGATCACAAAGCATCCTGCCGAGGCTCGAATGGGTTCCGGTAAAGGTTCTCCGGAGTACTGGGTTGCAGTAGTTAAGCCGGGTCGCGTTCTTTTCGAGATCGCAGGCGTTTCCGAAGAAGTAGCTCGTGAGGCAATGCGTCTTGCCGGACATAAGCTCCCTTGCAAGACGAAGTTCATCAAGAAGGAAGAGGAGGTATCTTGAAATGACAGCTAAAGAATTACGTTCTAAGTCCGCTGAAGAACTTCAGCAGGAACTGGTTGCATTGAAGGATGAACTCTTCAAGCTTCGTTTCCAGCATGCGACCAACCAGCTCGAGAATCCGCAGCGTTTAGGTGCTGTAAAGCGTGATATCGCTCGCGTCAACACGATTCTCCGTGAGATCGAGCTTAAGGCTAATTAATGAAGGGAGAAAGTGCAATGAGCGATCGTAACCTCAGAAAAACTCGTGTCGGTATCGTAAGTTCCGATAAGATGGATAAGACAATCGTTGTATCGGTTGTTGAGCACGTAAAGCACCCGCTTTATGGCAAGATCATGAAGAGAACCTATAAGCTGAAGGCACATGACGAAGAGAACAAGTGCGGCATCGGCGATAAGGTTAAGGTAATGGAGACCCGCCCGCTTTCTAAGGACAAGCGTTGGAGACTGGTCGAGATTATTGAGAAGGCGAAGTAATACGTAAGGGAATTACGTAAAGGAGGAAATCAACATGATTCAAGTAGAATCCAGATTAAGATCTGCGGATAATACTGGCGCAAAAGAACTTGCCTGCATCAAAGTGCTCGGCGGTTCCTGGCGTAAGTATGCGAATATCGGTGATGTCATCGTCTGCTCTGTTAAGACTGCTACTCCTGGTGGCGTGGTAAAGAAGGGCGATGTTGTCCGTGCAGTAGTTGTTCGCACAAAGAAGGGCGTTAGAAGAGCTGATGGTTCCTACATCAAGTTCGACGAGAACGCTGCCGTTATCATCAAGGAAGATAAGAACCCGCGTGGAACCCGTATCTTTGGGCCTATCGCAAGAGAGCTCCGTGACAAGGATTACATGAAGATCCTTTCTCTGGCGCCGGAAGTTCTGTAAGGAGGATGACAAATGGCTAACAAGATTCACGTTAAAAAGGACGACAAAGTCGTTGTTATCTCCGGTAAGGACGCAGGATCCCAGGGTCAGGTTTTAAAGACTGAACCGAAGTCCGGCAGAGTTATCGTTTCCGGAGTAAATATGGTCAAGAAGCATCAGAAGGCAATGAGCCAGACGAAGCCGGCCGGCATCATCGAGAAGGAAGGATCCATCGATGCTTCCAACGTAATGCTGGTTTGCCCGAAGTGCGGCAAGGCTACCCGTGTTGGCAAGAGAGTTGCTGAAGACGGTTCCAAGTTCCGTGTCTGCAAGAAGTGCGGTGCGGATATCGACCAGATCAAGAAGGCAAAGGAGGAGTAATTAAATGTCTAGACTTAAGGACAAGTATGTAAATGAAGTTGCGCCTGCTTTGCAGGAAGAATTCAAGTATAAGTCTGTCATGCAGATCCCGAAGCTTGAGAAGATTGTTCTCAACATGGGTGTTGGCGAAGTCAAGGATAATCCGAAGGCTCTCGAGAACGCAATGCGTGACATGGGTATCATCTGCGGCCAGAAGCCGATCGCTACTGTAGCTACAAAGTCCGTTGCGGCTTTCAAGCTCAGAGAAGGTATGAAGATCGGTTGTAAAGTAACACTCCGTGGCGAGAACATGTACAACTTCCTCGATAAGTTGATCAGCATCTCCCTGCCGCGTGTACGTGACTTCCGTGGTATCAATCCGAACTCTTTCGATGGTCATGGTAACTATGCAATGGGTATCAAGGAGCAGCTCATGTTCCCTGAAATCGAATTCGATAAGATCGATAAGGTCCGTGGTATGGATATCATCATCGTAACAACGGCGAAGACAGACGAGGAAGCAAGATCTCTGCTTTCCGCAATCGGCATGCCGTTCCGTAAGTGATAGGAGGATATAAGTAATATGGCTAAGACTTCAATGAAACTCAAGGCACAGCGTGCTCCGAAGTTCAAGGTACAGCAGCACAACCGCTGCAAGATCTGCGGTAGACCGCACGCTTATATCCGTAAGTATGGTATCTGCCGTCTGTGCTTCCGTGACCTGGCTTACAAGGGCCAGATCCCGGGTGTTCGTAAGGCAAGCTGGTAACCGATAGCAAGATAAGGAGGAAAGATTTATGCAGATTACAGATGCAATTGCAGATATGCTGACAAGAATCCGTAATGCAGGCACAGCCGGTCATCCGACAGTTATGGTTCCTGCTTCCAATTTGAAGAAGGCTATCGCACAGATTTTAGTAGATGAAGGTTATATCGCTTCTTTTGAGACGATTGAAGATGACAAGCAGGGAATGATCAAGATCACACTGAAGTACGCTGCTAAGAAGCACGTTATCTCCGGTATCCAGAGAATTTCCAAGCCGGGTCTCCGCGTTTATGCGGACAAAGAGAACCTCCCGAAGGTACTCGGTGGTCTCGGTATCGCTATCATCTCTACGTCCAAGGGCGTTATGACTGATAAGGCAGCCAGAAAGCTCGGCGTTGGCGGCGAGGTTATGGCTTACGTTTGGTAATGGTAAACCATTAATAACTCTGAAATGGAACCTGAAAGGTTCCGCAATCTAAAGAGCAGGAGGAAGATTGTATGTCTAGAATTGGCAACATGCCTATCACGATCCCGGCAGGGCTCGAAGTGAAGCAGGATGGTCAGACCATCACTGTAAAAGGCAAGGACGCGACACTTTCTCTGAATGTGCATCCGTCCATCATTGTAGAAGTAAATGACAATGTGATCACGGTTAAGAGACCGAACGATGAAAAGCAGGTGAAGGCTCTTCATGGTTTGACACGTTCTCTGATCAACAACATGGTCATCGGTTGTTCCGAAGGTTTCAAGAAGGAACTCGAGATCCAGGGTGTTGGTTACAAGGCCACAAAGCAGGGTAAGAAGGTTGTATTCAACCTTGGTTACTCCCACCCGATCGAGATGGAAGAGCCGGCTGGCATCACTATTGATGTTCCGGCACAGAACCAGATCATCGTTAAGGGTGCAGATAAGCAGTTAGTTGGCGAGACCGCCGCTAAGATCCGTTCCTTCAGACTTCCGGATGCATATAAGGGCAAGGGTATCAGATATGTTGGTGAATATGTCCGCATCAAGGAAGGTAAGACAGGCGCTAAGAAGTAAGGGGTGAACAAGCATGATTAATAAAATTGACAAGAACGCTATTCGCCGCAGAAAGCACATCCGTGTAAGAAACAAGATCTCCGGTACGGCTGCTCGTCCGCGTCTGTGCGTTTTCAGAAGTAACACAAACATCTATGCCCAGATCATCGATGATGAGAATGGCAAGACTCTGGTAAGTGCCTCCACATTGGATAAAGAAGTGAAAGCTTCTATCGAAAACGGAAGCAACAAGGAAGGTGCCGCTGCAGTTGGTAAGAAGATTGCAGAGCGCGCTCTGGCTGCGAATATCAACGAGGTTGTATTCGACAGAGGCGGATACATTTTCCATGGTCGTGTAGAAGCTTTGGCAGAGGCAGCTCGTGAAGCTGGCCTGAAATTCTAATTAGGAGGGAAACAAGATGGGTTTTGAACCAAATTCAACTTCAACCGAATTAAAAGAAAAAGTCATCCATATCGGACGTGTTTCCAAAACGGTTAAGGGTGGTAGAAATTTCCGTTTCGCAGCCCTCGTAATTGTAGGTGACGAGAATGGTCACGTTGGTAAGGGCCTCGGTAAGGCTGCTGAAATCCCGGACGCGATCAGAAAGGGCATCGAGGATGCCAAGAAGAACATGATCTCCGTACCGCTGGACGGCAACACGATCCCGCACGAGGCATTCGGTGTTTTCGGTGCAGGTAAGATCGTTATGAAGCCGGCTGCAAGTGGTACCGGTATCATCGCCGGCGGCCCGGTCCGTGCGGTATGTGAGCTTTGCGGTATCAAGGATATCCGTACAAAGTCTCTGGGTACAAACAACCCGAACAACGTTGTTAATGCAACAATGGAAGGCCTGAAGAGCATGCGTTCTCTCGAAGAGGTCGCTCGTCTGCGCGGCAAGTCCACTGAAGAAATTAGGTAATGGAGGTGTGCTGAAATGTCAAACTTGAAGATTACATTGGTGAGAAGCACCAACAAATCCAAGAAAAACCAGGCTGCTACAGTTAAGGCTCTCGGTCTTCACAAGATCGGTCAGTCTGTAGAGAAGGCTGACAACGAAGCAATTCGCGGCATGGTTCGCACAGTAGCACATCTTGTTACTTGCGAAGAAGTGTAATGGAGGTATAGGAAACATGAAACTTAATGAAATGTCTTCCTGCGGAAACGAGAAAGCATATCGTAAGGGCCGTGGTGCCGGATCCGGTAACGGTAAGACTGCCGGTCGTGGACACAAGGGTCAGAATGCTCGTTCCGGCGGCGGTGTCCGTCCTGGTTTCGAGGGTGGTCAGATGCCTCTTTACAGACGTCTGCCGAAGCGTGGTTTCAACCACAAGCGTTTCGCAGCAGAATATGTCGAGATCAACGTCTCCGATCTGGAGAAGTTTGATAACGGTGCCGAGATCGATGCAACGATCCTCGCAGATGCCGGTATCATCACACTCGGCAAGGTCAATGACGGTGTTAAGGTTCTCGGTAACGGTGACCTGACAAAGAAGTTGACAGTTAAGGCTAAGAAGTTCTCTGCTTCAGCAAAAGAGAAAATCGAAAAGGCTGGTGGCTCGGCACTGGAGGTATAACATGAAGGGCGTATTTGACACCTTAGTTAATGCATTCCGTCTGCCGGATCTGCGAAAGAAGTTACTGTTTACTCTGTTTATCCTCGGCCTGTATATGGTCGGCGGCCTGATCCCGTGTCCGGGTATCAACCGTGTCGCTTTCTCGGCTGAGGTCCAGAAATGGGGTCAGATCGGTAGCTTGATGGATATTATCGCAGGCGGTGGTCTCTATGCAGCGACGATCTTTGCTATGGGTATTACCCCGTACATCAACTCGTCCATCATTATCCAGCTCCTGACAGTTGCTATCCCTGCTTTGGAAAACCTTGCCAAAGAGGGTGAAGAGGGACAGAAGAAGATCCAGAAGATCACCCGTTATCTGACGGTCGGTCTCGCAGTAATGCAGGCTTCCTTCTTCTGCTACGCGACAAGATCCGCGATGACGAATCAGCTCCCGAAGGCGCTGACAGCCACGCTGATCATCCTGACGTTTACCGCAGGTACATGCTTTGTCGTATTCCTCGGTGAACGTATCAATGAGAAGGGCATCGGTAACGGTGTATCCCTGATCATCTTCGCCGGTATCGTTACACGTATCCCGCAGATGATCAGCACACTCTATTACGATGCGCTGAACATTGCAGGTAAGTTCCAGAACGCAGCTCTCGGAAATGCTGTAGGTATCACAGCTTTCGTACTGGTATCTCTGGTATCTTTTGCAACAATCATCTTCTGTATCTATGTACAGAACGCGGAAAGAAGAATTCCGGTTCAGTACAGTAAGAAGGTTATTGGTAGAAAAGTATATGGTGGTCAGAACACTTACATCCCGCTGAAGGTTAACCAGTCCAGCGTTATGCCGGTTATCTTCACCATGTCTTTCCTGGCACTGCCTTCCACGATCGTAACTTTCGTTGCTCCGAACAGCAACAATGTTGTCGTGAAGTGGTTCCGTGATTTCGGAAGCAGCCCGTTCTACTATGTTGCATACTTCATCTGCATCTTTGCATTCGTGTTCTTCTATTCTCTGATCCAGTTCAACCCGATCGAGATCTCGCAGAACCTGCAGAAGAACGGCGGATTTATCCCGGGTGTTCGTCCGGGTCGTCCGACATCTGAGTTTATCGCCAAGGTGGCGAACCGCCTGAACTGGTGTGACGCATGCTTCCTTTGCATCGTTGTTCTTGTTCCGACACTGCTCGGTAAGCTTACCGGCATGGAAGGCGTATGGTTCGCAGGTACATCTGTTCTCATCATGACAGGTGTTGCAAATGACCTCGTCAATCAGATCGAATCGCAGATGGTTACACACAACTACAAGGGATTCCTTGTGTAATCAAAAAGCAGGTCGAGTGTTATGCTGGACAACGGTAATGCACAAACCATAAAGTAATATGCAATTGCAGCCTCGCATGTTTTGTCATGCGGGGCTGCACGTGCTTGTAATAAGAAGCAGGAGGCAATAAGAATGAAACTGATCCTTTTAGGTGCACCGGGTTCCGGTAAGGGAACCATGGCGGCAGTCCTTAAGAATGAATATAAGATCACACATATCTCCACCGGTGATATCTTCCGTGCGAACATCAAGGAGCAGACTCCTCTCGGTGTTGAAGCGAAGAAGTACATCGATGCCGGAAAGCTCGTTCCGGATGAGATCACTATTTCCATGGTAGAAGACCGTCTCTCCCAGGATGACTGCAAGAACGGATATCTTCTTGATGGTTTCCCGAGAACGATCGCTCAGGCGGAGAAGCTTGACGAGATGCTTGCAAAGAGCAACTCCAAGATCGATGCTGTTATCAAGGTAGATGTTCCGGCAGAAGTAATCATGGAGCGCGTAGTAAACAGACGTGTATGCACATCCTGCGGTGAAAGCTACAATGTTGTTTCCCGTCCGACCAAGGTTGAAGGTGTCTGTGATGTATGCGGCAAGGAAGTCATCCAGCGTGATGATGACAAGCCGGAAACAGTTAAGCAGAGACTGGTAACATATGAAGAGAATACAAAACCGCTTATTGATTTCTACGAGAATAAGGGTATTGTAATTACAGCGGACAATTCAAAGAGTCCGGATCTCGCTTTCGCTCAGGCGAGCGAAGCACTGGCCAACATGGGCCTTAGAAAGGCTGAATAAATGATTCAGATCAAAACAGAAGCTGATTTTGAAAAAATGCGCGTATCCGGTAAGGTCGTGGAAGAAGCACTCCTTACTCTGGGAAAAGCGGTAGAACCGGGTATCTCGACATGGGAACTTGATGAGATCGCCAAGAAGGTCTTCGACAAGAATGGAGCAATCTCCTCGTCCTACCATTACGGCGATCCGCCGTTCCCGGGACAGATCTGCATCTCCCCGAACGAGGTCATCGTTCACGGTATCCCGAGAAAAGATGTCATTCTGAAGGAAGGCGACATCGTTACATGTGATGTCTGCTGCTCAGTCGACGGACTTCACGCGGATGCGGCAAGAACCTTTGCCGTAGGAAAGATCTCGGAAGAGGCAGAGAAGCTGATCCGTGTCACGGAAGAGTGCTTTTGGAAAGGATTCGAAAAGGTTACTTTCGAGAACCGTATCGGTGATATCTCCTCTGCGGTACAGCAGCATGCGGAGAGCTTCGGTTACGGTGTTATCCGTGAACTGACAGGACATGGCATCGGACATCAGCTTCATGAGGATCCGGATGTACCGAACTATGGAAGATTCGGTCACGGACCGAGGATCGTGAAGGGCATGGCGTTCTGTATCGAACCCATGATCAGCAGCGGAAGAAGAGAGATCGCACTGCTCGGCGACGACTGGACGGTCATCACCCGCGACAGGAAATATGCTGCACATTATGAGAATACGATCATAATGACAGATAACGGACCAGAAATCATTACATTAACGACGGAGGGAAAGAATGTCTAAAGAAGATGTAATTGAAGTTGAAGGCATCGTTGATGATGCACTGCCGAACGCCACATTTAAGGTAAGACTGGAGAACGGTCATATCGTACTGGCTCACATTTCCGGTAAGCTGCGTCAGAACTACATCAAGATCCTGCCCGGTGACCGGGTAACCATGGAGCTTTCTCCATACGATCTGTCCCGTGGCCGCATTACCTGGCGCGCGAAGTAAGAAGATCCGATAAAACCCCTTCTCCGGGCTCCGGAGAAGGGTCTATAAAATTACGCAGGAAAAATCAAAAAACCTCTTGCATCGCCAAGAGTTTTTGGTATAATATTTTAGCGTGCGCGCATAGCGTATGTTAGTTTTGTATTGTTTTAAAGTAGACAGGGAGGTTTGCGTCATGAAAGTTAGACCATCAGTTAAACCCATGTGCGAGAAGTGCAAAGTCATTCGTCGCAACGGACGCGTGATGATCATCTGCTCCGATCCTAAGCACAAGCAGAAGCAGGGTTAATCCTTCTGTTTGCAGGCCTCGTCATTGTCTGCAGTTAACAGGACAAAGTAAGTATTAGTTAGGATATTACATGCACCATATGCCAAGGCGGCTGCCTCTCCTGACCCGAGAGGATCTTAGCATCAGCATGTCATATATATACGAAACAAAACATTTAATGATTCATTCATGGAGGTACACAGAATGGCTCGTATTGCCGGTGTAGATCTGCCAAATGACAAGAGAGTAGAAATCGCTCTTACGTACATTTATGGCATTGGTAAGACAAGTTCTGATCGTATTCTTAAAGACACCCAGATCAATCCTGACACACGTGTTAAGGATCTTTCTGAGGATGACATCGCTAAGATTCGTGATCAGATCGAAAACAATTACAACGTTGAGGGTGACCTGAGAAGAGAAGTTTCCCTGAACATTAAGAGATTGACAGAAATCGGATGCTATCGCGGCCGCCGTCACAGAATGGGTCTGCCTGTTCGTGGCCAGCGCACCAAGACGAATGCTCGTACCCGTAAGGGACCGAAGCGTACGATCGCTGGTAAGAAGAAGTAAGGAGGCGAACCCATGGCAGCAAAAGCAGTTAAGAAAACGGCCGTTAGACCGAAGAGAAGAGAGCGTAAGAACATTGACAAAGGTCAGGCTCATATTCACGCTACATTTAACAACACGATCGTTACGATCACTGATATGCAGGGTAATGCAATCTCCTGGGCATCTGCCGGTGAGATGGGCATGAAGGGTTCCCGTAAGGGTACACCGTTCGCAGCTCAGATGGCATCTGAGGATGCCGGTAAGAAGGCTGCTGATCACGGCATGCGTACTGTTGAGGTTTACGTTAAGGGACCTGGACCGGGCCGTGAGTCCGCTATCCGCGCCCTGCAGACAGCAGGTCTGGAAGTTACAATGATCAAAGATGTAACTCCTGTTCCGCACAATGGTTGCAGACCGCCTAAGAGAAGAAGAGTCTGAGTTCGGAGGTATAGAGAATGGCTAGATATACAGAAGGAACCTGCCGTCTCTGCCGCAGAGAAGGAGACAAGCTCTTCCTCAAGGGTGAGAGATGCTATTCCGCTAAGTGCGCACTTGCAAAGAAGAGTGCCGCTCCGGGTCAGCATGGTCAGGGCAGAAAAAAGATTTCAGAATATGGTGTACAGCTTCGTGAGAAGCAGAAGACAAAGCGTTTCTACGGCGTACTTGAGAAGCAGTTCAGACTTACTTATGCACGCGCTGAGCGTAAGCAGGGTAAGACCGGTGAGAAGCTCCTTGAGCTCCTCGAACTCCGTTTCGACAATGTCGTATATCGTCTGGGTCTGGCTTCTTCCAGAAATGAAGCTCGTCAGCTCGTTACACATGGTCACTTCACAGTAAATGGTAAGAAGGCTAACATTCCTTCCATGACACTGAAGACCGGTGATACGATCGCAGTTAAGGAAACATCCAGAAAGTCTCCTAAGTTTGAGACACTTTCTAACAACCGTCCGGTACCGGCATGGCTCTCTTTCAACGAAGAGACCCTGACAGGTTCCATCGTAAGAGAACCGGCTCGTGAGGATGTTGATCTTGAGGTCAAGGAGACACTCATCGTCGAGTTGTACTCGAAGTAATCGCAACCTTTCGCTTTGCATAAAAAGCTAGGAGGATAAATATGATTGAAATTATGAAGCCAACAATTGAGTGTGTAGAAGTTAACGAAGATAGCTCCTATGGTAAGTATGTAGTTGCTCCTCTTGAGCGTGGCTACGGTACGACACTTGGTAACTCCCTTCGTCGCGTGCTTCTGTCTTCCTTGTCTGGTGCGGCCGTGACATCCATCCGTGTTGAGGGTGTTTATCACGAGTTCTCCACGATCCCGGGCGTTATCGAAGACATGACTGAGATCATTCTCAATGTCAAGGGCATCCGCGCTAAGCTTCACACTGATACACCGAAGACTGTCTACATCAGCATGGATGAAGGCAAGACAGGTGTTGTCACAGCTGGCGATATCGTCCATGACGAAGAAGTTGAAATCATGAATCCTGATCACGTTATCGCTACGATGAACGGTGCAGGTCGTCTCTTTATCGAACTGACGATCAGCAAGGGACGCGGTTACGCGACAGCCGATCAGAATAAGCCGGCTACACAGACCATCGGTGTTATCGCTATCGACTCCATCTTTACTCCGGTAAAGAAGGCGAACTACAGAATCGAGAACACCCGTGTCGGTGAGAGAACAGACTTCGACAGCCTGACTCTGGAAGTATGGACAGACTCTACTATTAAAGTAGACGAGGCTCTTTCTTCCGCAGCGGCTATCCTGCGTGAGCACCTCGGTCTGTTCACAGCTCTTACTGACGTGACCAATGGTCCGAGTTTCCGTGATTCGGATGACAGCTCCAGCAAGAATTCCACTCATGACATCGTCATTGAGGATCTGGATTTCTCCGTTCGTACATATAACTGCCTCAAGCGTGCAGGTATCAACACGATCGGTGATCTGGTTGCGAAGTCTGAGGACGAAATGATGAAAGTCCGCAACCTCGGTAAGAAGTCTCTGGAAGAAGTTATCCAGAAGCTCGAGGATATGGACCTGTCTCTCGCAGATGTCGAGGACTAAATAGCGAGCTCGCGGGCACGCTAGGATATTATGAAAATTTACAGGAGGTATGAACCCATGGCAGGTTACAGAAAATTAGGAAGAGTAAGCAATCAGCGTATTGCTATTTTGAGAAACCTGGCAACATCACTCGTTGTTTGCCCGGTTAAGGAAGACGGAAAGGCACTTGCAGAAAACAGAAAGCACGTTGTAACAACTCTGGCACGCGCTAAGGAAGTAAGCAAGATCATCGACAAGCTGGTTGCAGATGCCATTCGTGAGAAGGACAACTTCACAACAAAGGAAGTTACCGTTTCTTCTGCAAAGCTTGATTCGAAGGGCATGAAAGTCCTGGTTTCCAAGACTTCCAAGAACGGCAAGAAGTACGAGGTCGTTGACCGTGAAGTCGCTAAGAAGACTGTACAGGTTGATGCTCCTTCCCGTCTGGCAGCTAGAAAGAACGCTGCTTACTGGCTCAGAAAGAGTCACGACGCTGAGGGTCACGTAGTTGATCCGGTAAACATCCTCTATGATGAGATCGCACCGGCTCTCATCAACCATAAGGGTGGTTACACCAAGATCGTTAAGCTCGGCGCTCGTCGCGGTGACGCTTCTGAGATGGCTCTCCTCACATTCGCTGAGTAAGAGAAGCCCAAGACAATCTTGAGATATTAAGGTGACGGATGGGCGGAAACCCTTCCGTCACTTTTCTTTATTATTCGAAATTACGGAGAAGATAAGAAGCATGGATCCCAAAGAAAGAGACATTGCGGAATACGGGCAGACAGTAAAAGCCGAAGAGCTTCTGTTCTCGTACTCGACGAATTCCGGAAAGAATGTCGTGGCGGTAGACCATGCTTCTTTTTCTGTCAATAAAGGCGAGTATGTCGCTATCCTGGGCCGTAACGGTTCCGGAAAATCCACGCTGGCGAAGATGGTCGATCTTCTTGAGCTCCCGGATAAGGGCAAACTCTCTGTGTTTGAACTCGCCGCGGATCAGGATGAAAATTTCTGGAAGATCCGCACGCACTGCGGAATGGTGTTCCAGAATCCGGATAACCAGATCGTTGGAACAACTGTTGAGGAGGACGTGGCATTCGGTCCGGAGAATCTCTCTGTACCGCTTCCCGAACTTGCCCAGCGTGTGGAAAAAGCACTGGGTTATGTCGGTCTTTTGGAAAAGGCGGACAAACAGCCGTCTTCACTGTCCGGCGGACAGAAGCAGAAACTGGCGATCGCGGGTGTTCTCGCGATGCAGCCGCAGCTCCTGATCCTCGATGAGAGCACATCCATGCTCGACCCGAAGGCAAGAGATGAATTCCTTCATCTGGTCAAAAGGATGCGTGAGGATAAGGGGATCACGGTCCTTCACATTACACACGATATGCATGAGGCATATCTGGCAGACCGCGTTATCGTTCTCGAAAAAGGAAAGATCCGCCTGAACGGTACACCCTCGGAAGTATTCTCCCAGGTAGATACGATCCGTTCCCTCGGACTTGAGCTTCCGAAATGGGCGGAACTTCTGTGTGAAGTCGCAAGATTGTGCGGTGAAGTCCCGGACACAAGTGATTTTACTTCGGAAGAAAACGCGATCAGGAAGATCAGGGAAATCCTGAAGACGGGGAAACCGGATCCTTCGAAACGCGGGGTCAGAAAGTCTCATGAAGTGTCCGACCAGATCATCCTCAAGACCACTTCACTTTCGCACAGTTACGATAAGAAAGAATCCAAAGCACTCTCCGACGTTTCATTCGATGTCAAAAAGGGAGAAATCGTCGCAGTTATCGGACACAGCGGTTCGGGAAAGACGACACTGATCTCTCACCTGAACGGCATTCTACGCCCGCTTGAAGGCAAGGTGGAAGTCTGGAACGAAGAAGAGAAGAAGTATATTTCCACGGACAAGAACTCAGAGATCAAGAGTATCCGAAAGCATGTCGGACTCCTGTTCCAGTATCCGGAATACCAGCTCTTCGAAGAGACCGTGGAGAAAGATATCCAGTTCGGTCCGAAGAAGATGGGTTATGACGAGAAGGAATGCGACCGCCTGATGAGAGAGTCGCTGCCGCTGGTCGGTCTTTCCGAGGATATCCTGAAGAGATCCCCGTTCGAACTTTCGGGCGGACAGAAACGAAGAGTCGCATTTGCCGGTATTCTGGCGATGGATCCGGATGTGCTGATCCTCGATGAACCTGCTGCCGGACTCGATCCTGCCGGTCAGAAAGAGATCTTCGGCTATATCGAGACACTGAGATCCAGAGGCAAGTCCATCGTTCTGGTATCTCACGATATGGATGAGGCTGCCCGTATCGCGGACCGTATACTCGTCCTTAAGAAGGGAAAACAGGAGTTCTTCGGGACACCGAAGAAACTGTTCTCGAAGGAGACCGACTTCTTCACCATGCGTCTGGACCGTCCGTGCCTGATGCAGACGATGGAGAAACTGAAAGAGGATTATCCGGACATCGATACGACCGTATTTGATGTCGAAGAAGCAGCCGAGATGCTTGTGTTCGGAAAAGACGGGGAGGTGACCGCCCCGTGATGAAAGATGTTGCAATCGGACGCTATGTACAGGGGAACTCCGTTCTTCACCGTCTGGATCCGAGACTCAAGGTCGTGCTGTTTATCGTATATATGGTAACGATCTTCCTGGCAAGTACGCCGGTGAAGATGCTGGCGGCGCTGGCAGCAGTGCTTTTCCTGGCGCTTCTGTCAAAGATCAGCCCGATGGAGATCTTAAGGTCAGTCCGGCCGATCGTGTTTATCATGATCTTCATCTTCCTGATCAATGTCCTGACGATCCGGTCGGGAGAGGTCCTGTGGAGCTGGTGGATCATAAAGATCACATACGGCGGATTGAAAAAGGCAGTACTGATGGCCTTCCGTCTTCTGCTTCTGATCGTGGCCACGAGCATAATCCTGTCGCTGACGACAACTCCGCTGAAACTGGCGGATGCGCTGGAATCTCTGGGATCCCCTCTGAAGGTGATCAAGGTGCCGGTCAACGAAATGGCCATGACGATCTCGATTGCGCTGAGGTTCATACCGACACTTGTTGAAGAGACCGATAAGATCATGAAGGCGCAGTCATCGAGAGGCGCGGAATACGATACGGGTAATGTGTTCCAGCGTGCCAAAGGATATGTCGCGGTGCTGGTCCCGCTGTTTGTCAGTGCTTTTAAAAGGGCGGACGAACTGGCGATCGCCATGGACGCCAGATGCTATCAGGGAGGCGTTGGAAAGACCAAGCTGCATCCGCTGAAACTGAAGGCCTGGGATATTATCTGGTTCTTTATTCTGGTGGCTGTGGCATTTATCCCGCTGGCAGTAGATTTATTACCAAAATTAAAGTAAAATATTCGCGCATGGCGAATTCCCCCGGGGAAAGGGATCCGGGGCAGAAGATATATGAGTTTCAAAGATGAGGAGAAGTTGAAATGGCTTATTATGTAGGAATCGATCTCGGCGGCACAAATATCAAGGCCGGTGTAGTAAGTGAGAAGGGTGAACTTCTGAACAAGGTCAGCATTAAGACAAATGCAGACCGCCCGATGGAAGAGATCATCACGGATATGGGTAACCTGGCAAAGCAGGCGATCGAAGAAGCGGGTATCGCCGAGTCGGATGTATCCGCAATCGGAATCGGCTCTCCGGGAACTCCGGACAATAAGGCCGGCACACTGGTCTACGCGACTAACCTTCCTTTTGTAAACGCACCGATGAGAAAGATCATCCGTTCTGTGATCGATCTTCCGGTCTATATCGATAATGATGCGAACTGCGCGGCAATGGCGGAGAGTGTTTCCGGTGCAGCGGCAGATGTTGCGGATTCCGTTACGATCACACTCGGAACGGGTATCGGCGCCGGCGTCATCATCAACAACCGTATCTTCTCCGGATTTAACCAGGCAGGTTCCGAGTTCGGTCACCATGTCATCATGGTCAACGGACAGCAGTGCTCCTGCGGACGTAAGGGCTGCTTCGAGGCATACGGCTCTGCATCTGCTCTTGCTCGTATTACTGAAGAAGCTGCGGAAGCAAACCCGACTTCCATCCTCGGAAAGCTTATTGAGGAGAACGGCGGACACGCAAACGCAAGAATCGCTTTCGACGGTATGAGAGCCGGCGATGAGGTTGCCGCGAATGTTGTTGATACATATATCGACTATCTCTCCGAGGGTCTGGCAAACGCGATCAACACCTTCATGCCGGAGGTTCTCCTGATCGGCGGCGGCGTCTGCAACGAGGGTGATCCGCTGATGGTTCCGCTTCGCGAGAAGACTCTGAACAAGCCGTTCTTCGGTCCGGGCGTAAGAAAGACCGAGATCCGTGTGGCGAAGATGGGTAACGACGCAGGTATCGTCGGTGCCGCCATGATGGGTAAGGCCTGCTTCGACGATAAGATCCAGGGATAAGAAAATGAGTGAGGAAGGCAGAACAACTGCGGATATCCGCATCGCTTTGCTGACCGAATATGACGGGACCGATTTCGTCGGTTTCCAAAGACAGGATAACGGGCGCTCCGTACAGCAGACACTGGAAGAAGCAGTGGAGAAGGTGTACGGGCGCTTTTGCCGTATTTACGGGTGCTCGAGGACTGATTCCGGTGTCCATGCCAGAGGTCACGTCTCACATGTGGATGTTCCGTTTCCGATCCCCGTCGAAAAGATCCCGCTGGCATTAAACGCCGTACTTGATGACGATCTGGTGGTCCTTGCCGCCAGGGAAGTCACGGAAGAATTCCATGCCCGCTTTAACAGCAAGGGAAAAAGATACTGCTACCGGGTAAGAAACGCAAAAGTTCCGTCGGCAATCGACCGCCGGACAGAGGCTTTCGTTCCGGGAGCACTTGATGTGGAAGCGATGGACGATGCGGCCAAAGCATTTATCGGAACGCACGACTTCAGTGCTTTTCGCGCACAGGGAGGACCGGACATCACGCCGATCCGCACCATGAAGGATGTCTATGTAAGACGCGCCGAAGGTGACCCCGATCTGATCGAGATCACTGTCATCGGCGAATCCTTCCTCTATAACATGGTCCGTATCATGGCGGGAACACTCGTCTATGTCGGTCAGGGCAAGATGACGAAGGCCGAGATCGAGAAGCTTCTCACAGGAGAAGGCGTAAGAAAAGAAGCAGGCAAAACCATGCCGGCAAAAGGACTGACACTGGAAGAAGTGTTCTACGACGATCTCAACTGGTAATATTTGCGCAGAACTGGATTCTTGCAAAATAAGTTCTTTTCCCGTACTATCAAAGAAGTGACGAAAGTACAATCTACGGAAATAAGGAGACATTATTATGGCGAATCCTATTGTTACTATTGAGATGGAAAACGGCGGTATCATGAAGCTGGAGCTCTATCCGGACGTGGCACCGATCAGCGTACAGAACTTTATCGATCTTGCGGAGAAAGGCTTTTATGACGGCCTGATCTTCCACCGTGTTATCTCCGGATTCATGATCCAGGGCGGTGACCCGACAGGTACAGGTATGGGTGGCCCGGGACATCACATCAAGGGTGAGTTCAGAGCCAACGGTGTTGAGAACAACATCTCCCACGAGCGCGGAGTCCTCTCCATGGCGAGAGCAAATGATCCGAACTCTGCAGGTTCCCAGTTCTTCATTATGCACGAAGACGGCCCGTTCCTCGACGGCAACTACGCTGCATTCGGCAGAATCATCGAAGGCATCGAAGTGGTCGATCAGATTGCGGCAACCCCGACAGACAGAGGCGACCGCCCGCTCCAGGAACAGAAGATGAAGAAAGTAACCGTTACCAAGTAATCGTTATTCTATAGTTTCGCGCTGAAATAAACCTTCTCGCGCTGGTCCTCGGGCTAAAGCCCTGCGGAGGCGTGTCGAAGGTTTTTTCATGCGCGGATTTTGAAAGAACAACGATTCCTTGGTAGAGCGTCTCTGAGATTAAGAAAGACGTTAAGCTTTCTCGTTAACGTCTTTCTTGTTATCTTCTGCGATAACATAGAGCGGACGGTTCTTGACTTCGATGTAGGTCTTGGCGAGATATTCTCCGATGATACCGAGTGCCATCAGGACCATGCCGCCCAGGAAGAGCATGAAGGAGAGCAATGACGGATAACCGGCTGCCTTCTCCCATGTCTGGTAGATGAGGGCATGGATGAAGTAGTAAAGCAAGTAGATGAAGGCTCCGAGTGAAGTGAGGAAGCCGACGATCATAGCGATACGGAGCGGTGCAGTGGTGAAGGAGACGATACCTTCGATGGCGTAGCGGAAAAGCTTCCAGAACGACCACTTCGTCTCGCCGGCTACACGCTCGACATTCTCATATTCCAGCCACTTGGTACGGAATCCGACCCAGGCAAAAATACCCTTGCTGAAGCGCTGTCTCTCATTTAGTGAAAGGATCGCGTCAACGACAGGACGTCTCATAACACGGAAGTCTCTGGCACCGTCTACGATCTCGACATCCGTGAACCTGTTGATCAGGTGATAGAAGCGGCGTGCAAACCAGCTTCTGATCGGCGGCTCACCCTTACGGGAGACTCGGCGTGTCGCAACGATATCACATTCATCCTTCTCCAGAGCCTCAAACATCTCGGGAAGAAGAGACGGCGGATCCTGCATGTCGGCATCGAGAAGACCGATCCACTCGCCTTTTGCGGCTGCAAGGCCTGCGTACATGGCGGCTTCTTTTCCGAAGTTACGGGAAAAAGAGATATAGCGGATGCGCGGATCTTTCGCGGCCATTTCCTTAAGAACGCCCAGAGTATTGTCCCTGCTTCCGTCGTTGACGAAGATCAGTTCATACTCATACTGGCTGCACTCGGATGTGACCTTGCACAGTGCCTCATAAAGATAGGGAAGAGCTTCCTGTTCGTTGTAACAGGGAACCATCAGACTGACTAGCATAATCCACCTCATAAACTATTCCGAACTATGTAATCAGTATACTACATTCATCGTGCAAAGAGGACAGTTTCAATCGTAAACCTTTTGGAAACAGGGCGTTTTGTGATACGATACCTATGTGATCCGAAAAGGAGATTTTCAATGATAGAGAAGACAGAACTTGAACCGAAAAAGCGCCTTTCGAAGAAGCCGGGTCTGAGACCGGTCGCCGCTTTCTTTGCCGTGTTCGCGTCACTGTCGGTCGTCTTCCTGATCCTGGGTGTATCCCCGTTCGGCGGACGATCTGTTCTGATGTCTGACCTGTCCGCGCAGTATGCTCCTTATCTGGTGACAATGAGAAACAAACTCCTTCATGGAGGATCTCTTTCGTATTCCTTCGAGATCGGCATGGGCAGAAACCTTCTGGGTATACTCGCATACTATGTCACCTCGCCATTAAACCTGATCACGCTTATTTTCCCGGCATCCCATATTTCTGACGCGATCCTTCTGATCGTCATGGTCAAACTGTCCTTTGCCGGTGCTTTTATGACGGCACTTCTCGATGATAAATTCCGGGACAAGACGAAGATGAGCATCCTCTTCGGCATGATCTACGCGATGTGCTCATATTCCATGTCCTTCATCTTTAACATCATGTGGCTGGACGGATTCGCGCTCCTGCCGCTTCTGATCCTCGTGACCGAGAAGTTCAGCCGGGACATAAAGCAGACATGGAAGCTCCTTCTCGTGCTGGTCCTGCTTTTCGCTTCGAACTACTACACTGCATACATGGTGGGGATCTTCTCATTCTTCTATCTGATCGGTATCTTCGAATACAGAAGAAAGAGTGAGGAGAAGGTCTTTGCCGGCAAGAAGATCGGCGTATTTGTTCTGACGGCGGTATGTGCTGCCATGATCTGCGCAGTTCTCCTGCTTCCTGCCGGACTCGACACGATCCGCAACAGCGACGGGACTTCCTCGATCTCTGTGACGATGGATCCTTCGTTCCGCCTGATCTCGCTGCTCCCGAATCTCTTTATCGCCAAGCTCTCGGATATTACGGCAAATCTCCCGTTTGTATTCTCGAGCCTTGCCGTGCTGGAACTCGTGATCCTTTTCTTCCTGAATCCTTCCGTGTCAAAAGCACTGAAGCTTCGGGCCGGCATCGGTTTTCTGCTGGGGATCGTTTCATTCCTCATGCCGCTTGTGAATGCCGCATGGCATCTTTTCGATTCGCCGAACTGGTTCCTGTACAGGTATTCATTCCTCTTTATCTTCGGCATGGTCCTCGTCGCTTTCTATTCGTTCCTGCATCTGAAATCGCTCCGGAATCCGGATTTCCTGAAAGCACTGGGGATCCTGTTCCTGCTTCTTGTCCTTGGTGAGGAGTTCGGCGGAGTTTCGGATGCGAACTCCATGTATTTCCAGAACTTCGCGATCCTGCTTCTGGTTTCGCTTTGCCTCTTCGGTATGGCGAAGGAGAAGTGGCCGGATTCGCTCTCGAATCTTAAGCGGTGGGGTAGCGGCATCCTTGTGCCCGTTGTGCTTGCCGAGATCGTTTTCCTTGCGCCGAAGGTTACCGTCGGCGCGATCTGGAACGACACACAGCTGAACCGTTCCTTTAGTTCGCAGGTCGAGGAACTGGGTGATCTTACAGCGTCCATCGACAGTGGAAGCGGTGCCCGTACGGAGATGGCCGGGGTACTCGGCAGCAATATCGACTCGCTGAACCTGTCGTCATACACACACACGAACGGCATAGGTGCTTTTTGCTCGATGTCGAATAAGACCCAGCAGCGTTTCCTGAAGCAGCTCGGCTACTGCACGAACTACAATTACTTTTCAACAGAACACAGAAATGTGATCCTGCCTTCGGACTCGGTCCTCGGCGTGAGATATATTGTCTCTAACCGAAAGGAGATCAACGGACTTACCCCGATCGCAAGCTCTGCGCGCTACACGCTCTTCGAAAACCCGTATGCCGGAAAGATGGTGATCCTGGCGGATGAATCCGCCGGAAGCTTTGACGGTTACCAGCTCGAGAAGATGGGAAAAGAGAAAGATTACTTCGACTATCAGGAGAGGTGGATCGGATCTCTTACCGGGGTTTCTGCGGAAAGAATTTATTCGAAGACGGATGTGAAGTGGGAAGTGATCAACGCGCGTACGGTTCCCGGAGACATCGCGGAACTCGAGCTCGAATACGATGCGAAGAAGGACAGCAGGGATCTCGAGGATATCGTCGAGGGTCATAAGGATCTGACCGCATATCTGCGCATGAATGAAGAGGCACCGATCCTTCTGCGTGCCGAGATCACGGCGGAAAAGAACTCGCCCCTTTATCTTTCGATCCCGTTCCTTATGAGAAGCGCCCCGCTCAGCGTATACTGCAACGGGAAGCAGATCTACAGGGAAGCGTCGGATTCCTATTATTCGGTGATCGTAGATATCCCGCATCAGGAAGGCGAGAAACTCACGATGGAGATCCGCTGTGACGACGATGTCCTTGCGTGCTTTGATCCGGTCATAGCTTCGTGTGATACGATCGAGCTTTCCGCGCAGATGCAGATCCTCGGACAGGGGATCTCGGACCTTTCCGCAGAGGACGGAAAAGTTACCTTTACTGCAGACGTGAAAGAGAAGAAGCTTCTGATCACGACCATTCCTTATGAAGAGGGATGGACAGTCGAGATCGATGGAAGAAAGGCAGAGATCACCTCTTATCAGGATGCGTTCCTGAGTTTCCCGATCGAAGAAGGCCGTCATGATGTGTCCCTCCGATTCACTCCCCCCGGAGCGCGGATCGGTGTTATAATCAGTGCACTGGGTTTGATTTTCGGTTTCGCGCTAGTGATCGTTCTGAGAAAGAACGGAAAAGCGGAGCCACAAGGAGGGAAAGAGGTTGATCGAGAAGAATGCTCTTGAAAAGAGAGTGAAGAAGAGTGTATCTTTTCACCCGCTTCTTGCTTTCTTTGTTACGATGTTCTCCCTGATTCTGGTGTTTCTTATTAACCAGATCGTTCCTTTCGGGCAGAGAAATGTTCTTACTTATGATCTCGGATCCCAGTACGCGCCCTTCCTTCTCGGACTTAAGCATTCCGTTACCGGAGGAGGCTCTGTCCTTTACAGTAGAAACATCGGCATGGGTTCCAGCACGATCGGTATCTTTGCCTACTATCTTTCCAGTCCCTTAAACATTCTCACGCTGGTCTTCCCGGATTCCATGATCCAGGAACTGGTTTCAGTACTGACGATTCTGAAACTTTCCTTTGCCGGTGCTTTTATGACCTGGCTCCTGGAAAGAAAATTCAGTTCCCGTGACAGGATGTCAGTGCTTTTCGGAATGATGTATCCGTTCTGCACGTATGCGATCGCCTTTATGTTTAACATCATGTGGCTGGACGGCTTTGCCCTTCTGCCGCTTGTGATCCTTCTTATCGAAGAGTTTATTAAGGAGAGAAGAAGATGGCCGCTCCTTACGCTGTCGTTCTTCCTCCTTTTTGTTTCCGGCTATTACATGGCCTACATGGTGGGCGTCTTTTCATTCATCTACATCGTGTCCGTCATGGCGTATCAGGGAAAGTTCAAAAAGGAACAGAACGGCCTGCAGTCGATGGGTCTGTTTCTCCTTTCCGCAGTGATTGCCGCGCTGATGAGCGCCTGCATCCTCCTTCCTGCGGGGGTCCAGACACTGAATAACCCGGATGCTTCCGTACAGGAATCCGTGTTTACCATGCAGCCGGAGTTCAAGCTGATGGACATGGTCGACCAGCTCGTCGAAAAAGGCGCGGGAAATATCATTCACAACATGCCGCTGGTATTCTGCGGCATGACGGCGCTGTTCCTGTGTGTGCTCTTTTTCCTCAATCCGAAGATCAAGCGATCCCTGAAGATTGCGATCGGCGCGGCCTTCGGTTTCGGCATCCTGTGTTTCCAGTTCCCGCTTTTGAAACTGGCCTGGCATCTCTTCGATGTACCGAACTGCTTCGATTACCGTTACTCTTATCTGTTCTCGTTCGTGATGATCCTGGTGGCGTACTATTCCTACCTGAATATGCAGTATGTGAGCAAAAAGCACTTCTTCACCGCACTGGGCATCGTCTTTGCCATGAGTATCCTGTCCCAGAACTTCGGCAAGATGGCGGAAGCAGACAGTACTTACTTCGCGACGGCCATCTTCACGATCCTGATCTGTGTCCTTCTCTATGGAAAGACTCTCGAGAAGTGGCCGGAGTCGATCGCGAATCTGAAGAATCTCGGAGCCGGTCTTCTCGCGACGGTGATCGTCGTAGAGATCGTTGTATTTAATCCCCGGTGCCTGATGCCGGATATCTACGCGGATCTTCCGGATGCCTCCAAGTTCAGCGGCATGATTACGGATATCCGGACTCTTTCTGACAGGATCGGAGATTCGGACGAATACCGCACCGAGCTCCACCAGCCGTGGTATTACCTGATCGGCGCGAACAATCTTCCTTTTTATTCCGGACTTCGGGGCATCAGTTCTTTTGCCACGATGACCAACCGGAAGACTGCCCATTTCCTCAAGCAGATGGGATATGACGTGCTCTACAACTACGCTTCCTGCCTGCACAATAATGTGATCCTTGCGCCGGATTCTCTTTTCGGTGTGAAATACATCATCACCAAGTCGGAGGATCTTTCCGGACTGGAACTGATTTCGGAAGAAAACGGAATAAAGCTTTATAAGAATCAGTACGCATTTCCGGAGGCCTTCCTCATCCGATCCGACGCAAACAGCTTCGACGGCTTTGCACTCGAGAAGGATGATGAGGTCAAGGACTACTTCTCGTTCCAGGAGGACTGGTTTACCTCCCTTTCCGGTGAGGATGCATCGGATCTCTATGACACATTTACCGTGAACTGGAAGCCCGTGAACGGACAGCTGAGTGTTACTCCGCCCGAGAAGGCCATCGTTCCCGCAGATACCGTCGAGAACCGCCTGAATAATGAATCCAGGGACCTTAAAGCGAAGGGCCTGAAACTGTATCTGAGAGATAACGCCAAATATCCTTTCCGCCTGCAGGCAGAAGTAACAGCGGACCGTGACGGCGTGCTTTATCTGGAGATCCCGTACCTGCACTGCCAGTGTTCCACAGATGTATATCTGAACGGTAAGCCGCTTTATACCGGCATCTCCGACTCGGATTATACCCGTGTCCTTTACCTCGGCAACTTCAGCAAGGGGGACAAAGTGGACGTGGAGATCCGCTGTAATGAGGATCTTTTCGCATGTTTCGAGCCGATCTTCGCATATTCGGATCCGGAAGGCATTGAAAAGCAAAAAAATGTAATGACCGCGGGAATGCATAGTATAATGGTAGACAATGGGCATTATGAGATCGAGGTGGAAGCAAAGGAAGACTCGGTTCTTCTGATCACCGCCCCGTATGAAAAAGGCTGGACCGCCTGTGTGGACGGAAACGAAGCCGAGATCACTGCATATCAGGATGCCTTCTTAAGTGTTCCGGTCTCCGCCGGAGCGCATAAAGTGGAACTTAAGTTTACTCCGCCGGGCCTTAAGACCGGCATTGCCGCAAGCGCGGCCGGAGTACTGGCATTTGTATTTATATCGGTATTTCTCACGAGAAAAAAGGGTGAGAAGAAACAAAGGAGGGAAGACGATTGATCGAGCAAAAGACCCTGGAAAAGAAAGCAGGGCGTAGCATAGACAGCCGCCCGATACTGGCGTTCTTCCTGACCATGTTCGCCATGGTGGTGGTATTCTCCGTCAACATGATCGTTCCTTTCGGATCGAGAAATGTTCTGACTTCCGACCTGGCCGCGCAGTATGGCCCGTATCTGATCGGACTGAAGCAGCAGCTTACTTCCGGACAGTCGCTCTTCTATTCCCGCAGCCTCGGCATCGGCGCGAATACGATGGGTGTCTTCGGATACTATCTTTCCAGCCCGATCAATCTGGTGGCGCTGATCTTCCCGACATCCATGATCCAGGAGATGGTCACACTGATCATCATTCTCAAGCTCGCGTTTGCCGGTGCTTTTATGACATGGCTTCTTGACCGGAAGTTCAAATCAGAAGATAAGATGTCGATCCTTTTCGGCATGATGTATCCTCTGTGCTCCTTCGTCATCATCTTCATGTTCAACATCATGTGGCTCGACGGTATCGCACTCCTGCCGCTCCTGATCCTTCTCACCGAGAAGTTCATCGACAGAAGAAAGACCTGGCCGGTACTGACGCTCCTTCTTCTGATGCTCTTCGTTTCCGGCTATTACATGGCCTACATGGTCGGCGCGTTCTCGTTCATCTACCTGCTTGCCATCATGGGATATAAGGGTAAGTTCAAGAAGGAGAATGAGAAAGAGGGCCTCGCGACGGTGGGACTTTTCATCCTCTCGGCGGTCACCGCGGCGATGATGAGCGCATGCATACTCCTGCCGGCAGGCTTAAATACGATCGGCAATCCGGACTATAACGTCAACGATACCGGCATCACTATGCAGCCGCAGTTCAAGCTCCTGTCCATCGTGGACCAGCTTACGGAGAAGAAGGTCGGCAATCTCGCCAACAACCTTCCGTACATCTTCTGCGGCATCGCGGCGCTGTTCCTGTGCATCCTGTTCTTCATCAACCCGAAGATCAAGAAGAACCTCAAGATCGCCATCGGCGTGGCTTTCGGCTTCGGCATCCTGTGCTTCCATTTCTCGCCGGTCAACCTGGCATGGCACCTCTTCGATGATCCGAACTGGTTCAATTACAGATATTCCTACCTGTTCTCCTTCGTGATGATCCTGGTGGCATATTACTCATACCTCAATATGCATCTGGCGCTCAAAAAGCACTTCTTCATCACGCTCGGCATTGTTGTCGGTATGGCGGTCTTCTCGCAGAGCTTCGGACAGATGTCGAAGGAAGACAGTACGTTCTTTGCGACGATCCTTTTCGCGGTCCTGATCTGCATCCTCCTTTACGGAAAGACGCTGGAGAAATGGCCGGATATGATCTCGAACATTAAGCGCTTGGGCACGGCATTCCTGGCAATTGTTATTGTGATCGAGATCGTGATCTTCAACCCAAGATGCTTCATGCCGGAAGTCTATGCAGGTATGCAGGACGCACCGAATTTCAGAAGTATGCTCTCGGACATCGATACGCTCTCCGGCAAGATCGAGGATGACGATTGGTTCAGAACCGATCTTCACCAGACATGGCACTACCTGATCTGCGATAACAACCTCCCGTTCTATACAGGAAAAGAGGGAATGAGTATCTTTGCTTCGATGGCCAACAAGAAGACCAACCGCTTCCTCAAGCAGCTGGGCTATAACTCGAACTACAATTACTTCTCTCTGCAGCATGACAATGAGATCCTGCCTTCCGACTCTATTCTCGGCGTCCGTTACATCATCACGGAAGACGAGAATATGAATGAACTCCAGAAGACCGCGAAGGTCGGTGACTTCTACCTCTACAGAAATGACTACGCTCTTTCGGCGGCGTTCCTGGCAGAAGCGGATGCCGGTGCTTTTGACGGATACGCACTGGAGAAGGATGAAGATAAGAAAGATTATTTCGACTTCCAGGAGAAGTGGATCAGCTCCCTTTCCGGTATAGACGCTTCGGATATCTACGAAACATGGACTCCGACATGGGAAGTCCTGAACGGCCAGCAGACCGATATCCCGCCGGAAGAAAGCATCATGGCGGCGGATACGCTCGAGAATACCCTGAACCTCGAGAAGAAGAACTTAAAGGCGGAATCTCTCCGTTTCTATCTCCGCAATAATGACAAAGCACCGATGGTGCTGCGGACGGTCTTCAAGGCGGACCGTGACGGTGCGGTCTACTTCTCGATCCCGTTTATGCATCTGCAGTGCAGAGGAGATATCTACATCAACGGCGAGCAGGTCTATAAGCTGGATTCCAGTTCTTTCTACAGCCGTATCTTCGATCTGGGATACTTCAAGAAAGGCGATGAGATCACTCTGGAGATCCGCTCGAACACGGATGTCTACGGATCCTTCGCACCGATCCTGGCATACATGAATCCGGAGGCGATGGCACCGCAGAAGGAGGCACTGTCCCAGGGTACGAAGAGTATCGTTGTCGAGAACGGCCACTACGAGATCGAGACGGAATCGGACGCTGATAAGCTTCTGGTGATCACTGCTCCGTATGAGGATGGCTGGAAGGCTTATGTGGATGGTCAGGAAGTATGCATCGAGGCATATCAGGATGCGCTCCTGAGTATCCCGCTTACGGCAGGATCCCATAAGATCGAACTTTGTTTCACGCCGCCCGGATGGAAGGCGGGACTTCTGGCAAGTGCTGCGGGAGTTGTGCTTTTCGCCGTGGTATCGGTGGTTCTCGTAAAGAAGAAAAAAGAATCTGCAGTTACTGTTTCTGCAGAAGCGGATAATAGTCAATCGAATACTGAGGAGGAGAAAAAATGAACGTAGAAGAATTGTACAAGCTTTGGAGTGAAGACCCGTACTTTGATGAAGAAACCAGAGCAGAGCTTCTGGCAATCAAGGATGATAAGAAGGAGATCGAGGAGAGATTCTACAGAGATCTCGAGTTCGGCACAGCCGGCCTTCGCGGTGTGCTGGGTGCAGGAATCAACCGTATGAATATGTATGTGGTAGCGAAGGCTTCCACAGGACTCGGAAAATTCATCGTGAGTGAAGGCGAAGATGCCATGAAGCGCGGTGTAGTTATTTCTTATGACTCGCGTCACTTCTCTCCGGAGTTCGCGGAGATCACTGCAAGAACACTGACATCCATGGGCATCCGCGTATTCCTTTCGGATGAGCTCCGTCCGGTACCGATGCTCTCATACTCGGTCCGCTGGCACAAGGCATTTGCCGGTGTTATGATCACCGCGAGCCACAACCCGTCGAAGTATAACGGATATAAGGTATACGGAGAAGACGGCGGTCAGGTTCCGCCGGAGGCTGCATCGAAGATCCTTTCCTTCATCGAGGGCATCGAGGATATCAGAACGATTAAGCCGGATACTCTTGAGGAAGCAAAGGCCAAGGGACTTCTTACATACTGGGGAGAAGAAGTCGATGAGGCATATACGGATATGCTCGATAAGCTCGTCATCGACCGTCAGGCGATTCTCAACCAGAAGGATATGTCCATCGTTTACACACCTCTCCACGGTTCCGGTAATAAGCCGGTACGCCGCATCTTAAAGAAGATCGGCCTGGAGAATGTCCATATCGTAAAAGAACAGGAGCTCCCGGATGGAAACTTCCCGACTGTAGAAGTTCCGAACCCGGAGAATCCGGCGGCTCTGACCATGGCGATCGATCTTGCAAAGAAGGTCGATGCGGATCTGGTCATCGGCACCGACCCGGACAGCGACCGTATCGGCATTGCCGTACGTACAAACGTGGACGGCAAGGACACCTATGTACCGTTCTCCGGTAACCAGGTAGGACTTATGCTCCTCGACTATATCCTCGATTCCAAGAAGAGTGCAGGCACACTGCCGGAAGGTTCTTTTGCCGTAACGACCATCGTATCGAGCAAGCTCGCCGGTGCGATCTGCAAGTACTATGGTGTTGAGCTTCAGGAAGTTCTCACCGGATTTAAGTTCATCGGTGAGAGGATCAAGCTCGACGATGAGTTCGGTTCTAAGCACTTCCAGTTCGGCTTCGAGGAAAGCTACGGCTATCTCGCAGGTCTTGATGTACGTGATAAGGATGCTGTCGTCGGTGCGATGCTGATCGCCGGCATGTATGCGCAGTCCAGAGAGCGCGGCCAGTCTCTGGTCGACCGTCTGGAGAACATCTACCAGCGCTTCGGTTACGGTTTTGAAGAGACCGTATCGATCACACTCGAGGGCAAGGAAGGCATCGAGAAGATCGCCGGTGCGATGAAGTCTCTGCGTGCCGACCTTCTTTCCTGTAAGAACAAGTCGGAAGCCCAGGCTCTCCTCGGCGGAGCTCCGGTCGTTGCGGTACGTGACTATCAGGCTTCCAAGCGTTATGTATTTACGGATGACGGTATTACCGAAGAGAAGATCGATCTTCCGGTATCCAACGTTCTTCTTTACGAACTCGGCGGTGACAAGGGTCTCGACTGGGCGTGCGCACGTCCGTCCGGAACTGAGCCGAAGCTGAAGATCTATTTTGGAATCTATGCGAACACGAAGAAAGATTCCCGTGCCCGTCTGGAGGATACCAAGGCGAAGGTTTCCGGTGCGGTAAAAGCGAAGCTTTGATTCTCTAAGTAATAAATTGTTAACAAAAAAAGGCGTCTCCGATGAAAATGATCGAAGGCGCCTTCTTTCGCAAATACGGCAAAATCAAGGCGATTTCCACTTCGTGAATTAAAATTGTGACGGAAATGTGAAGAACTTCGCAATTTCTCACAAAAACTTCATATTTCGACCCTCAAATGCTCTTTTTTCAAGGCGGAAAACCTTGTATACTCGGGGTGATTTCTTGAAGGAGGAACATGTGATATGACGGCAAATGAGTGTCTGGTCAAGTTTAACTCGATCAAAGAGTGCCTCTCCGATGTACTGTGGATGTATTTTGAGATCCAGTCCGCGGACAACGAGCAGGTCGTACTTGTAGGAAAACCCGATGAGTTTGCAGATCCGATCCTGAAGATCGTCTTTGTGCAGCCGTTCATGATTTCATGCCCGATGCGCTTCTCTTATGAGGGTGGCGATTTCATCGGTCTGGCACCGCAGGAAGAATTCTATCAGATGAATGAGAGATATCACTTTGGTCAGGGATATCACATCTTTAAGATCAAGGTCGAGAACAAGAGATTCTTCATCATCGCAAAGTCCATGCACGTTGCAATCTCGGATTGATCCGGCAAGACAGCCACACACGGGGAAAGAAACAAATAAGAAAGCTCAAAGAAGATGGCGGATCGCGTAAGCGACTCCGTCATCTTTGCAATTACGGGTAATGATCGAAGCCTTTGATTTTGCCTCTTCAGTGGCATTTCCCATAGCGATGCCCACGGCACCGCAGGTGAACATGCTGACATCGTTGTCATTGTCACCGAAGCAGTAAACATCCGAAAGAGGAACATTGAGATGCTCTGCGAGCGCAACAACGGCATTACCTTTCGTGGAACCCTTCGCCATGATGTCGATGACACTGCTCATGGAGGCGGTCACTTCCAGATTTTCCTTCTCGGAAAGCACCTGTGTCAGGGCATCGGTAGGTGAATATACCAGAACCTTCGTAAGACGGGAAGGGGTTACGGACAGGTCCTTCTCGTTGAGCGGGATCAGAGGTGCTCTGATCTCTTCGCGGACGGAAGCATTGTAGTTGTTAAAGAAGGCCATATGTGTACTTCCCCGGCGGTAGAAGATGCCGTCGATGCCGTAGGCGACGAAGTCAAAGCCTTCACGGATGAGAGTTCTTAAGAGTTCAGAGACCGTTTCGCCCGGGAAACTTGTCTCATAGACCGCGCGGTCAGCTCTGTAATCATATACCTGAGCACCGTTGCTGGTAATTACCGGAACGGAGATCGCCATATCCTCGACGAATTTCCTTACGACGTGAAACGACCGTCCCGTGGCGATGGAAAAACCTGTCGAAGCAGGAAGTTCCCGGATCGTCTCCATCGTATATTCGGAGATCTGTCCGCCGGGTGGAAGAAGCGTATTATCGATATCGCAGATGATCAAGCGTTTCACTTGGGAAAACGACCTCCTGACAGTGCTTTTAAAGAGGTAAAACCAAAAGTAATAGTAACATGATTTGTTTGATTTTTGAAATCAGCGGAAAATGTTAAAGAGAAACTGCCAGATATTACAAAAAATTCAATAAAAAAGTGAGGAATTTGTAAGGTATAAAAACACGTTTTTCTCTTGAAAGCACGGCTGTCCTATAGTAATCTTTTACATGGTGAAGTAGTTTTTTATAAGAGGCGTCAGTTAATGAAAAAGAATGCAGCAAGAAGAAGACAGAAGAGAAGAGCAAAAATAGCTGTTGGCGCAGTGGCAGGTGTTCTGGCCGTAGGAGTTCTGGGCACTGTCCTTTATTTCACTGTGCTTAAAGGCGTCTTTGCCGGAAAATCCAACAAGATCGTTGTTACCGATATCAACGGAAGCGAAGTTTCCTTTGAGCCGGAAGAACTCTCCGCGCAGCTGGATGTCCCGACATTCTATGAAGGAATCACGATCAATGGAACCAGCGTCGCCGGCAAGACAAAAGACGAAGTCAAGACGATGTTTGCTTCCGAAGTGAAGAAGCCGGCGGATGACGTCGTGAAAGTTACATTTATGGTCGGTGATCAGTCGATCCCGATGGGCACAGAGGGACTGACACTCTCCAGCGATATCGAAGATGTTATTGAAAAAGCATACAGCTACGGCCGTTCCAGCACGCTCGCGGGCGATGAGGGACTCAAGGACCGTTACAACACGATCAACCGTCTGAAGACAAATCCGATGGATTTTGTCTGCACATACACCCTGGACACGTCTGCGGTAGATTCTCTTACTCATCAGGCTCTCGATTCTCTTGAGAAAGAAGTTATCGAAGCTCATGCGACCGGATTTGATGTCGAGACGCTGACCTTTATTATCGAAGATTCCCAACAGGGCTTCAAGGTAGACGTCAACAAGGCGATCGCCGATGTTAAGGAAAAACTGAACAACACCGAATATGAGTGTGTGATCCCGGTAACTTCCGAAGTGATTGAGCCCAAGACATCAGCAGATTTCTTAAGAAGCTACCTGTGTCTAGTTTCCAAGACTTCTTCCGAGACCAGTGGAAACGAGAACAGAAATACGAACATCCGTCTCGTCTGCGAGAAGATCGACGGATATTTCCTCAATCCGGGCGAGACCTTCGACTTTAACGAATGGGTCGGCCAGAGAACCGAGGAGAAGGGCTACAAGTTGGCTCACGGTATCTTCAACGGTGATATGAGAGATGAACTCGGCGGCGGAATCTGCCAGGCGAACACCATGATCTACCAGAGTGTAACGAAGGCAGATCTCCAGGTCGATGAGAGAAAGAACCATACGATCCCGAGTACGTATGTTGATAAGGGAACTGACGCGACGGTTACATGGGAGAGCCCGAACTTCCGCTTCACAAACAATACGGATTATCCGGTCGCTCTTCACACATACTACAAGGACCGCGTCGTAACCTGTGAGGTTTACGGACGTCCGCTCGAGGATGAGCAGACGATCAAGCTCGTAGGTGAGAAGGTCCGCGAGATCACACCTACCACAGTCTATGTTGCTGATTCCAGTAAGCCGATCGGATACAAGGAGACCGCACAGGGCTCCCGTGTCGGATATGACTACAAGTCCTATAAGGTCTGGTATGACAAGGATGGCAACGAGGTTAAGAGAGAAGAATACTTCCCGAGCCACTACCCGGTAAGAAATGCGGAGATCCGCATCGGTACACTGGGTTCGGACGGTAAGGTATATAGCATGGATCCGAAGACCGGCAAGGTCAACGGGCCGTCAGGAGATGTAACTCCTCCGCCTTCTTCGGACACAACACCGCAGGATACCCCGCAGAGTTCCGAGAATCCGCCGGAGTCTAAGGACACGAAGCCGGAGACACCGCCGGAACAGCCGAAGGAGCAGCCTAAAGAAAATCCTGAAGGCGGCGGAGGCGGCGGAGAGGGCGGCGAAGGCGCCTGATCCCGAGAGTCGCCCGTCAGTATGACGGATCCGCATTACAAGTGATAAACCAGGGCACAAGTCCAAAACCGGATTGTGCCCTTTTTATGGAAAAGGAGATCAAGACTATGAGCACAAACTACAAAGGTCCAATCGTTCTCATCATCATGGATGGCGTGGGCATCAAAGAAATCGAGACAGGTAATGCAGTTACCGGCGCCAAGAAGCCGATACTCGACAACTGCATGAAGAACTATCCTATGCAGAAACTGAAAGCACATGGTACAGCAGTCGGTCTTCCGTCTGACGGTGACATGGGTAACTCTGAGGTAGGCCACAACGCGATCGGTGCCGGCCAGGTTTACAGCCAGGGTGCAAAGCTCGTGTCCGAGTCTCTGGCAAGCAAGTCCATGTACCAGAGTGAAGTATGGCAGTCCCTCGTAGCAGATGCGAAGAAGGGCGGCACGATGCACTTCATCGGTCTTCTCTCTGACGGTAACGTACACTCCCATATCGATCATCTCCTTGCCATGCTTGACGAGGCTAAGGAAGAAGGTGTAGCAAAGGTACGCATCCACATTCTTCTCGATGGCCGTGATGTTGGCGAGACATCTGCTCTCCAGTATGTTGACCAGCTCGAGGCAAAGCTTGCAGAGCTCTCTGATGATTCGCACGATTACAGAATCGCCAGCGGCGGCGGACGTATGGTTATCACCATGGACCGTTACGGCGCGAACTGGGGTATGGTTGAAGCAGGCTGGAAGACTCACGTTCTCGGTGAGGGCAGACAGTTTGCCACAGCAAAAGAAGCTATTGAAACATTCCGTTCCGAGATCCCGAACGTCATCGACCAGGATCTCCCGGCATTCGTTATCGCTGAAAACGGCGCTCCGGTCGGCACGATCGAGGACGGCGACAGCGTAATTCTCTACAACTTCCGCGGCGACCGTGCGCAGGAGCTGACAGTTGCTTTCGAGAGCGGTTCTGAGTTCGATAAGTTCGACAGAGTCCGTGTTCCGAATGTAAACTACGCAGGTATGCTCGAGTACGACGGTGACCTTCACATCCCGAAGAAGTTCCTCGTTTCACCGCCGGTTATCAGAAATACACTCGGCGAGCTTCTGGCCAACAAGGGCATTGCTCAGCTGGCGATCTCCGAGACACAGAAGTACGGTCACGTTACCTACTTCTTCAACGGTAACAGATCCTCTAAGTTCAACGATGAGCTTGAAGAGTACATCGAGATTCCGTCCGATATCGTTCCTTTCGAGCAGCGTCCGTGGATGAAGTCCGCTGAGATCACAGACAAGCTTGTTGAACTTATCTCCGAGAACAAGTACCCCTTCATGAGAGTTAACTTCCCGAACGGCGACATGGTCGGACACACAGGCGTATTCGAGTCTGCTGTCATCGGTGTCGAGTCTGTTGATATCGCTCTGAAGAGAATCCTTCCGGCAATTGATGCTGTCGGCGGTATGGCGATCATCACTGCAGACCACGGTAATGCCGAGGAAATGTACGAGCTCACTAAGGACGGTTCCCCGAAGGCTGATAAGGATGGCCGCATCAAGGCGAAGACATCCCACACACTCAATCCGGTTCCGTGCATCTTCTATGACAACACAGAGAACAAGGACAAGTACGAAGTGGTCGATTCCGATTCTTACGGTCTTGCCAACATCGCAGCTACCATTGCGGATCTGCTCGGTGTAGAGAAGCCGGACTGCTGGGAATCTTCCATGATCAAGATGAAGTAATTATCCGGTTTCCCGGATATCTGAAAAGGGCGTCTCCCGTAAGGAGGACGTCCTTTTTTAATGACAGGTGCCCGTATCTGATGTAAAATCATTTTTAGGTGCGGCAGGGGAAGCCGTATGAAGAAAAGTTGATCGGGGTGGCACATCATGAGAAAGAAGTTACTGGCGCTGGTATTTGCTGTGGCTCTCCTGAGTCCGTATTTCCTGAACAGAGGAACCAAAGATCTGCTGGCTTCAACCTTTTCTGCAGAAGAGAATATCTCAATCGATGAGAACCACTTCCCGGATCCGGTATTCCGCGAGAAAGTCCGTGAATTCGATGCCAACAAAGACGGCATACTGACCAGGTCTGAAAGAGATGCTGCGCAGGTGTTCTCTTGCGCGGAAAAGAACGTCAAGTCTCTAAAGGGTCTGGAGTATTTTACCGAGGCACGCGCATTCAGCTGCTTCGGAAATGAACTGACCGAACTGGATGTCAGCCATAATACGAAACTGACGGAACTCTACTGCTCCAATAACAAACTCACATCCCTGGATCTCAGCCACAACCCGGATCTTAAGGAGCTCGGATGCTCCAATAACAATATTGCCGTACTTGATCTCAGCCACTGCCCGAAACTCGTTGAACTGGTCCAGACCGCGACACGGCAGGAAAAAGACGGCTACATGTATTTCTATGAAAAGTCGGATCCTGTATGGATGTCGCTATACTACGACAAGACGACCCAGCTGAGCGTCGATGGAAACATAGCGCAGCCGACGCCCGCTCCGACTCCGGTCCCGGCACCGGAACAGCTGATGACTCCGATCGATGAACAGGTTTTCCCGGATATCAGTCTCCGGACGAAGGTCTCCGAATTTGATCAGGATCACGATAACCATCTTTCGGAAAGTGAGATCCGCCTGATCTCCAAGCTCGATATCTCGCGCACCGGTGTGGCGGATCTTAAGGGATTATCACTTCTTACGAATCTGGAGGCTCTGGTATGTGACGGGAATCAGATCAGTAATCTGGATCTTGCGGGAAATCCCAGGCTGACTTATATCTCCTGTTCTGATAATCCGATTCAGACCATAAATGTCAGCAGATGTCCGGAACTGAAGACCCTGAACTGCGCTGACTGCCGGATTACCGAACTGGATGTGAGTGCGAATTATAACCTGGAAAAACTGGTGTGCAGCAGAAACCGTCTGACGTCGCTGAATATCAGTCACAATCCGAGTATTACGGAACTCGAATGTGAAGGAAACGAAATCAGCAGTCTTGATATCCGAAACAGCCGGAATCTCGATGATCTGATCGCATCTGTGGAGGGAACCGAAAATACTGAAGGAGAATACTATGATTTCATCTCGGATTCTCCAAGCAGTCATCTCCGCTATGACAAGTCCATGGAACTGATTTCGGCGAATACGGCGAAAGTGCCGTCGGACGCGGAACCCGAAGATATAGATGACGAAAAGGAAGCAAAAACCTCAAAGTCGAAGTCAAAGAAAACGAAAAAGAGCTCGCAGGAAAAGACCTGGTCGCTGGTCGACATCATCCTTGTGGTGGCGGCAGCCGGTATCGCTCTTCTTACGATCCTTAAGAAAAAGCATGAGCATGAGTACTTCGGACTCATGGTGACAGCGATGATCCTTTCGTGTGTGATCGCAATCGGCGGAGGTGCATTCTTCTTCCTTACCCAGGATATATCCTCGACAATGACCAAGGTGGATATATATACGCTGATCTTCGTAACTTTTCCGGTAGGCAATATTGTGATGTTTGCACTGCGCTTCATCCGTAAGAGTAATGTTCCTTCTGCGGAAAAAGCACAGGAACAAAGCCCGAATGTACCATCATATCCGCAAGTGCAAGTTATGCAGCAGTATCCCGCGCAGAACTATCCGAATCCCGTTCAGAATCCCAATCCGAACTATCCTCAGCAGGGGTATCCGTATCAGGATCCGAATTATCCGGGACAGTATTATCCGTATCCTCAGGATCCTTCGGACCACGGACAAAATAATGACAGATATTGATGATAAATATGTGCTTTTTTAATATTGAAAGACAAGGCATATCATCGTATTATTCTTTACTGAAGGAAAAAGAAGAATAGAAGGTCCCGGGAGAAGGCTGGAAGGAATATGAAGAGTAATTCTGCATCGCGTGGAAAGAATGCAGGGAGAGTTGCGCCCAAGAGGAAAACATTCCCGAATAAGACGACATTCGTAAGAAAAACCACAAAAAAGACGACAAACGGTCGGAGAACGAATAAGCGGAAAAAGACGGTCCTGTCGACAAAGACGATCGGTATCATCACCGCTGTGCTTGTGTTCTGCCTGATGGTGACGATCCTCTGCACACAGGTTTTTAAGAAAGATATCGACCGCATGCTTGCCAAGAAGTATACGGTAACCGACATTGACGGTTCACAGAGAAAGCTCACATCGGACGAACTGGAGGAAGAAGTCAGAAGCGACAGATTCTATCAGGGAATCAGCGTGGACGGCGTAGATCTGTCCGGAAAGACCCTTGACGAAGCCAAGGCCATGTTCGCGGAGATCCGCGGCCAGCAGGTCGAGGAAATGGTAGATATCAAGTTCCAGGTCGGAAACGAAGAAGTAAGCCTGAATGCCGACGGTTTCCACATTTCTTCCAACATCGATGAAGTGCTCAATGAAGCATATGATTATGCGAAGTCGAGCCCGCTGGAAGGCGGAGAGGGCCTGGTAGACCGTTACACGAAGATCACTGATCTGAAAAAGACCCCGAAGAATTTTGAATCTGTCTTCACTATCGGAGATGATAATATCAGCACGCTTACACACTCGGCACTGGATGCATATAATCTCGGCGCGATCGAGGCGAAGGCAACGGGCTTTGATGTCAGCGAACTGCAGTTCATCATTGAAGAATCCCGCCCCGGTCAGACGGTCGACATTGATAAGGCAATTGAAGACGTCAAAAGTGCTTTTGCCGCAAAAGAATATAAGAAAGTCATCCCTGTCGCGGTAACTATGGTGGAACCGAAGACTACCGCTGAATCGCTTCGTGAAAAGCTCGGAAAAGTATCCTCCAATGGTTCGAAGACGAAGGACGACGCGAACAGAAACACAAATATCAGCCTGATCTGCAAAAAGCTCAATGGCCTTGTCCTGCAACCCGGCGAACAGTTCGACTTTAACGCTTATATCGGAGAAAGAACCCCGGAGAAGGGATTTAAGGAAGCAACGGGTATTTCCGACGGAACCACCCGGCTGGAATACGGCGGAGGTATCTGCCAGGCAAATACCATGCTCTACCACAGTGTTATTGAAGCAGGACTTCAGGTCGATAAGAGAGTCCCGCATTCCTGGGCGAGTGACTATGTGGATGTCGGTACGGATGCAACGGTTACCTGGGATGGTGCGAACTTCAAGTTCACCAACAATACAGACTATCCTGTCGCGATCCACGCGGTTTACGGAGACTGCTGGGTAACGGTCGAGATCTTCGGCCGCCGTCTTCCGGACGGACAGAAGATCAAGTTCTTCGGAACGGAGTATATTACAAATGAAGAGCCGGACGGCGAAGAGTACGAAGCTGATCCGACACTTGCCGTCGGCAAGAAGGAAAGAGACAGAAAGCCGCATAACCATATCCTGTGTAAGGCTTTTATCGTCACATACGATGCTGACGGTAATGAGATCTCGAGAAAAGAAGTTCTGACAGAATACAGGGCGATCAAGGCAAAATACCGTGTAGGCACACTCGGCCCGGATGGTACGATCTATAATCTGGATACGAAGACGGGAGAAGTTTCTCCGCCGGCCGGATATACGCAGCCGACTCAGCCGACACAGCCGTCAGAGACGACGCCGGAGGCGACACAGCCTTCGGAAACCCCGTCATCTTCAGAGTCTCAGGCTCCTGTAGAGCAGCCTTCGGAACCGGCAGATTAAGGTAAGATTTTTTCGCGTTTCCTGGTAAGTTAAAGCGCCAATCCTTTATATATGTGGTATAATATATGCGCTCGGTTTATGCCCATTCGCATATTTCCGCGCCACAAACTATAGTTAAATCTTTATATAAAGGAGAAAGTGTATGGCAATCGAACTTACAAAAAAGACCATGGACGGTAACGAAGCTGCCGCATATACCTCATATGCATTTACCGAAAACGCAGCGATTTACCCGATCACACCGTCCTCGCCTATGGCTGATCACACTGACCAATGGGCACAGCAGGGCAGAAAGAACATCTTCGGACAGACGGTCAATATCGTCGAGATGGAGTCTGAGGGAGGTGCAGCAGGTGCTGTTCACGGCTCTCTGGCAACAGGTGCTCTGACAACAACTTATACCGCATCCCAGGGTCTTCTCCTGATGATCCCGAATATGTACAAGATCGCAGGTGAGCTTCTCCCTTGCGTATTCCACGTTTCCGCAAGAGCTCTTGCAGCTCACGCGCTGAATATCTTTGGTGACCATGCAGACGTATATGCTTGCCGTCAGACCGGTTTTGCAATGCTCTGCTCCAACTCCGTTCAGGAAGTAGCAGACCTTGCTGCAGTAGCTCACCTCGCTACCATCAAGACAAGAGTTCCGTTCATTCACTTCTTCGACGGTTTCCGTACATCTCACGAGATCCAGAAGATCGAAGTTATCGACTACGATACACTCGGCTCCCTCGTTGATTACGATGCAATCAAGGAATTCCGTAAGAGATCCCTCTCTCCGAACCACCCGACACTTCGTGGTACAGCTCAGAACCCGGATATCTACTTCCAGGGCAGAGAGGCTTCCAACCCGTTCTATCTTGAAGTACCGGATCAGGTTCAGGCTTACATGGATAAGATCAATGAGATCCGTGGCACAAACTACAAGCTCTTCAACTACTATGGTGCTGAGGACGCTGACCGCGTAATCATCGCTATGGGTTCTGTCTGTGAGACAGCTGAAGAAGTTATCGACTTCCTCAACGCTCACGGTGAGAAGGTTGGTCTTGTTAAGGTTCACCTCTATCGTCCGTTCGCAGCTGACAAGCTCCTCGAGGCTATCCCGGCTACAGCAAAGGCTATCGCAGTTCTCGACAGAACAAAGGAGCCTGGTTCCTACGCAGAGCCTCTGTTCCTCGACGTTGCTGCTGCATACGTTGGCAAGAACGCTCCGAAGCTCATTGGCGGCCGTTACGGTATGGGTTCCAAGGATACAACACCTGAGACGATCCTCGCAGTTTATAAGGAACTCAAGAAGGATCAGCCGAAGGAAAGATTCACCATCGGTATCGATGATGACGTTACATTCCTCTCTCTCGATTGCTCCGAGTCTATCGAAGTTGCCGGCGAGGGCACAGTTCAGGCTAGATTCTGGGGTCTCGGTGCTGACGGTACTGTTGGTGCTAACAAGAACTCCATCAAGATCATCGGTGACCACACAGACAAGTACGCTCAGGCTTACTTCTCTTATGACTCCAAGAAGTCCGGCGGTATCACGATCTCTGACCTGAGATTCGGTGACACACCTATCCGTTCCACATACCTCATCAACAAGGCTGACTTCGTAGCTTGCCACAACCAGTCTTATGTTTATGAGTACGATATGCTCTCTTCCCTGAAGCCGGGCGGCACGTTCCTCCTCAATACTCAGTGGACAAGAGAAGAACTCGAGGAGAGACTCCCGGGTTCCATGAAGAGATATATCGCTAACAACAACATCAAGTTCTACACTCTCGACGCTGTTGCAAAGGCTAAGGAGATCGGCCTCGGCGGAAGAATCAACACCATCTGCCAGTCTGCATTCTTCAAGCTTTCCGGTATCCTTCCGGTTGAACAGGCAGTTGACTACATGAAGAAGGCAGCTCTCAAGTCCTACGGTAAGAAGGGTGACGATATCGTTCAGATGAACTACAAGGCTATCGACGCAGGTGTTGATGCAGTTGTTGCAGTTGATATCCCTGATTCCTGGAAGACAGCTGAGGATAAGCCTGTTGAGAAGAAGGCTGTTCCTGAGTTCATCGAGAAGGTCGTTAACGTAATGAACAGACAGGAAGGTAACAAGCTTCCGGTATCTACCTTCAAGGGTATGGAAGACGGTACTTTCCCGCAGGGTACAGCTGCTTACGAGAAGCGCGGTACTGCTGTTGATATTCCGGTTTGGGATGCTTCTAAGTGTATCCAGTGTAACCAGTGCTCCATCGTTTGCCCGCACGCTGCTATCCGCCCGTTCCTTCTCAATGAGGAAGAGGCTGCTAAGGCTCCGTTCGAGGTTAAGGACGGCATGAAGGGCTACGAGCAGTACAAGTTCCGCATTCAGGTTTCCGCTATGGACTGCCTCTCCTGCGGTATCTGCGTAGAGTCCTGTATCGCTAAGGAAAAGGCCATCACGATGGTTCCGCTCAAGGATAACCTCAAAGAGGCTGACAACTGGGATTACTGTGTTGCTCTGTCTCATAAGGATAACCCGATGAACAAGGCCAGCATCAAGGGTTCTCAGTTCGAGCAGCCGCTCCTCGAGTTCTCCGGTGCATGCGCAGGTTGTGGTGAGACACCTTACGTTAAGCTCCTTACCCAGCTCTTCGGTGACAGAATGCAGATCTCCAATGCTACAGGATGCTCCTCTATCTGGGGTGGTTCCGCTCCGTCTATGCCGTACACAACCAACTACAGAGGTTTCGGTCCGGCTTGGGGTAACTCCCTCTTCGAGGATAACGCTGAGCATGGTCTTGGTATGTTCCTTGGTTACAAGCAGCTCAGAAACAGAGCGAAGTCCCTCGTTGAAGAGACTGTAGCTTCTACATCTTCTGAAGACCTCAAGGCTGCAGCTCAGGCTTGGATCGACGGATTCAACTCTGGTGATCAGGCTCGTGAGAATGCAGAGAAGCTCGCTGAAGCTCTGAAGGCTGAAGGTTCCGATTCCGCTAAGAAGGCTCTCGAGTATGAAGACTTCTTCATGAAGAGATCCCAGTGGATCATCGGTGGTGACGGATGGGCTTACGATATCGGATACGGCGGACTTGATCACGTTCTTGCTTCCGGTGAGGATGTCAACGTTCTCGTTCTCGATACTGAGGTTTACTCCAACACTGGTGGACAGGCTTCCAAGTCTACACCTCATTCTGCTGTTGCCCAGTTCGCTGCAGGCGGTAAGGCAATCAAGAAGAAGGACCTCGGCATGATGGCTATGAGCTACGGTTATGTATATGTTGCTCAGGTATCCATGGGTGCTGATAAGAACCAGCTGATCAAGGCATTCACAGAGGCAGAAGCTTACCATGGTCCGTCCATCGTAATCTGCTATGCTCCTTGCATCAACCACGGTATCAAGGGTGGCCTGAAGGTTGCTCAGATCAAAGAGAAGCAGGCTGTTGAGTGCGGTTACTGGCATCTGTTCAGATTCAACCCGACTCTCACAGCAGAAGGCAAGAATGCATTCACTCTCGACTCCAAGGAGCCGACAGGCGATTTCATCTCCTTCCTCAAGAGCGAAGTTCGTTACAACTCCCTCTACAAGAAGTATCCGGAAGACGTCGTTGACGGTATGTTCGAAAAGACACACCAGGATGCGATCGAGCGTTACGGTACTTATGTAAAGAAGGCTAACGAGGCTTAATCTCAGGCTAAATTACAGGCTTAACAAAGGAGCGGTTTCCGAAAGGGGACCGCTCCTTTTCACTTCTTTCGGAGGGGAAAAGGTGCTATAATGGAAACACTTATTTTTCCTTGGAGGTCAGTCATGACAGCGGACGATAAAGAGAAGCTTCTGCTTTCCGACACACCGGTGCCGGATCTTTTCATAACGCAGTATATGTCTTCGCTGACGGCCTCCTCGATCCGCATCTATCTGATGCTTCTGATGAACCGTAGTTCTTTTGGTAAGATGAATGTCCAGACGATCTCGAAGAAACTCGGATTTACACAGGCGGAAGTCGAAGAACAGCTCTTCTACCTGACATCGGCGGGGCTTCTTGAGCAGTCTGAAGATGGAACGCTTCTTCTGGTGGATATCAAGGCCAGAGAAGTCGACCGTTATATCGAGTCGAAGAAGAACGGCGACATGGAGATGCCGCCGCAGCACAGAGATGCTGCGACGACCCGTCTCTCGGCAAGTATCGCAGATACTTTCTTTGCCGGGCACATGGGCTATATCTGGTACCGTTTTATTGATGAGAGCAGCTCGGTCTTCAAACTCGATCAGAACGTGATCTATGCGCTTTTTACGAATCTTCAGGAGAGAAGAAAGCTCTTCGGGAAGAATACCCGTCCGGCGGAAGAACTCCGTGAGAAATGGTGTAACCGGGGCGTTCACTCGGAAAAAGACCTCGAGAAGGTATTGGGCGAGGACAGAAAGATCGATGAGTGCAGGGATTCCCTCGGTAAGAAACGCAGGAAAGCACTGGACGATGTCGATCTGGAGTATATCCGCACGTGGATGCTGACCTATAAGATGGAACCGGATGTGCCGGCTTTCCTCTATACTTTTCTTCGCAAGGACAAGGATATCGAGAAGGTCTCGATGAAGCAGATGGACGAGATCCTGCAGGAGTGGTTCTCCCATAACATCCATAATGTTGAGGATGCGAAGAACTACGAACTGAAGAAGCAGGCCGCGGACAGAACGCAGGCGATGATCACGTTCTGCGGAGAACTTTTCAGAAAGAGACTGGACGGACCGGATCTTCAGATCATTGAGAAGTGGGCCAATACCGACTGCTGGGAAGAGCCGATCGTGCGCTTCGCATATGAGACGCTCCATAAGTTCATGGGTTCGATCACGCTGTCACAGGTGGACGAGCGTCTTTCTCTCTGGAAGGCCAACGGTGTCGCTTCCGTAACGAAAGCGAAGCAGTTCGAGGCGGAACAGAAGAGAAAGAATAAGGAATTATACCAGGAAAGAAAATATGCTTCTTCCGCCGGCACATCTTCGGATGTCGCCTATATGGAGAATGAATATACGAAGGAACATCTGGACAGTAAAGAGCGGGAGTCTCTCGATGCCCTGGATGCTCTTCTGAAGGATGAGTAAGGAGACGCCTATGGACAGTGTATATGAGGATGTACGAAGCATTCTGGAAAACCGCCGGATCCGAAGCGAGATCCTTCAGGAACAGAAGAATGAGCAGATCCGTAAGGAGAATCCTGAACTCGATAAGATCGAGCAGGAGATTGCGGATACGACAGAACAGATCCTTTTAAATTCCCTGGATGGAAAGAGCAGCGAGGATCTGGAAGGTGAACTCCGCCGTCTGAACAGGAAGAAAGAGCGTATCCTTGCCACCTGCGGCATTTCTATGGATGAATTCGAAGCGAAACCCTACTGCAGCAAGTGCGGGGATACCGGATACATCCGGGAAGAAGGAAAAGACGGCTCCGAGAAGGTCACTCTCTGCGAGTGCATCCGTACGCTGATCGCGCCGGTCATGATCAACCGATCCGGTGTGGAGAAGTATCCTGACTTTTCTTTCGAGAAAGGCTCGGACGAGTTCTTCAGCAGTGACCCGAGAATGCTCGAGACCTATACGAAACTGAAGCTCCTGACCGAGAAGGAAAGAATCCCGAATGCCGTATTCTACGGACGTTCCGGCAAGGGCAAGACATTCACTGCCGTGGCGATCGCAAGAAGATACGCCCAGAAAGGCCGGTCCTCTTTTGTGATCCGCCTTGCGGAGGCGCAGGAACTGATGATGGAGCACAGGAAGATGATCCAGGCTTTCTATACTCCGGCCGACAAGGAACGTGCCGTCGAGCGCAAGGTCGCATATCTTTCGGAGGCGGACCTTCTGGTGCTTGATGATCTCGGCGTGGAGCCGCGTACCGGCAACACCGAAGCGGATCTCCTGAATCTTCTCGACACGAGGATCCTTGCCGGGAAGACCACGATCATCACGACGAATTTTGATATGGAATCTCTGAAAGACCGATACGGCGGAAGATTCTTTGACCGTATCGACAGGAATTTCGCGCGTTTCCATTTCTCGATGGAGGGCACACGCGCATGATCACCAATGGTGTGGACATTGTCTCGATCGCGAGGATCGAAGCCGCAGTGAAAAGAAGCGGAGATGCCTTTTGGAGACGTGTGTGTTCCAGGGAGGAACTTGCGATCGTGCCGTCAAACGAGACCAGAAAGATCGAGTTTCTGGCCGGACGCTTTGCCGCGAAAGAAGCTGTTTCAAAAGCACTTGGAACGGGCATCGGCGGCCGTGGCGTGGCGATGACGGATATGAAGATCCTGAAAAAGGAGAACGGCGCGCCGTATGTTGTACTGGCCGGATCCGCGCTGGAAGTATACGGGAATGGCGGTGGAACTTCCATCAGTCTCTCGATATCCCATGATGAAGGTATGGCCGTGGCTTTCTGCTGTATCGAATGGAAGGCGGAAAGTGAGTCATGAAGAAAGAATCGCGCTTTTTCAAGCAGACAAAACTGAAGCTTTCCTCCATCTTCAAGAAAAAGAAGAAGGATGACGGGATATCCGGTTCCGGAATCTTTATTGAGCCTGAGGGAAACTACGGTAAAGCGGAAGACCTGGCAAATGTGTGGTCTTTGGACAAGGCCGATTCATCAGTATCGGAGGATACGACGAAGCGCTGGCCGAGATTTGCGCTGGCCGTCTCCATCTTCGTGTTCATCATGCTCTTCGTATTCCTTCTGCTTCCGAAAGTACTTCCCGGATTCTTCAAGAATACGGATATTGCACTGTTTGTGGAAAAGGATCCGGAACTCGTCTATGACGATACTTACCGTGTGGTTAAGGTCAGTGCCAGTTCTGTTATGTCTAAGGACAGTGTCACGAGCAAGAGGATCACGCAGGTCCTGATGAATGAGCCCGTACACTTTTTGAGCGACGATTGCCAGAACGGATATGTCCTGATCCGTACGATGGATAATATCGTCGGCTATGTGAAGAGTGATGAACTGAATACGGACATGTCTTCGTGCGAGCCGGATCTGCACCTGTATAAGCTTGTTGTTGCAGATATCTCCAAGCGCGTCATGTCACACGCCAGTAACGGTACCCTGATCTGCGAAGTGACCATGAATACGGTGCTCTATGCGGATGTAAAGCGTGACGGTGTATATCAGGTCCACCTTCCGAATGGTGAGGATGGCTGGATCAGCAGCAGTGGTGTTATCGAACTCGGAGTCAACGAGAAGACAGATGTCGTCGGAGTACGATACTTTGTTTCCTCGGCACTTACCATGGTCAATGCAAGCTATCTGGATGGCGGTCTTACGAAAAGAGGCATCTCGATCCAGGGACTGATTTATGTATCGGCAGGCGTTAACGGTATTCCGATCCCCCGCGAACTGAAGGATCAGATCAACTGCGGAGAAGAAGTCACACTCGAGTATGACGCGGTAACCGGCGACCTTCTGCCGGAGAGCATCATTCCGGGAGATGTGGTATTTCTGGCTGATCCGTACAAGCCGGGCAGCAAGGAGCCGTATGAAGCGGCGATCTGTACCGATACGGGTGTCCTTCTTATGCGCGCATCGACAGGTACGTCGATCAAACTCTGTAAGTTCAACGCGGACTCCGATGTGGTCAAGCGTATCATCACTGTGCGCCGTATCTTCTCATAACATTATTCAGGATTCATTGTTCGTGAGGGAATTTTCCCCGCATCTATCCATCTCTCTGGAGATATAGTACTCGTGCTTCAGACTTCGGAATCCCATCTTCTTAATGTCATCGTAAGTGATCCTGTAATTCCCCTTGTAATGGCGCCCTGAGTCAAGGTAGCGCACGTATTCCAGAAGATACATATCCAGTTCGTGAAGGCTCTTATCCGTCGTGATCACGGGAAAGAACCAGCGGCTCCAGGTAAACTGGTCATCATGTTTTTCGTTATAAAACTTCTTATTGAAGGTGCGGATCAGGGCTCTGGCGGCACGCTCATATTCGGCACTGGTTTTTGTCTTCCATCTTAAAAGAGCCCTGGCCTTTCTTCGGATCTTTCCCTTCAGTTTATCTTTTGTCACTTCCGAGATGTCCACTTCTCCGTTCCTGTAGCTGAATCCCAGAAACTCCCAGGGCTCTCCGGGAGAACTGATCGAGACCTTGTTCGGATTTACGGAGAGGCCCTTTTCTCCGATATGTCTGTAGAAGTCGGAGATGAGCCTGTCGAGTTCTTCCCGGGACCTTGCGAAGATCAGGATATCATCGGAGTAGCGGAAGTACGAAGCGCTGAGGCTCTCGAAATACCGGTCCATCGAAAGAAGATAGACGTTGGCAAAGAAAGGGGAGATCGGAGTTCCGGCCATCGCACCGCGATGTTCAAGGAGCACCTCCCCGTCGGCAGAAGTGCTTTTCCCGCAGGAAAGAAGCTCCTTAAGAAACCACAGGAGTTCCGGATCGTCGTCGATCAGTTCCTCGAGAACCCGTATCAGACTGCCTTCGGGAATGGAGTTAAAGTAGTTGCTGATGTCAGCCTTGAAGCAGAAGAGGGAGTCGCGGCCGTCCTGGGAGAGAATGTCGAAGATGGCATTTCGTGCCGAGCGTGTCCTTCTGAAGGAGTAGCAGCGGTCGGAGAGACGGTCGTCATAGCGGTAGAGAAGATAGCCGAGGCACTTGAGATACAGGTTCTCGTCTTCGGAAAAGGTATAGACGATGCGCTTTCTGGAGGTGCCGCTCTTGTTGATGACACGTCTTTCGGGAAGCCCGAGACAATAGTTGCCGCGGGAGATCTCCTGAGCGATCGGAAGATAGCGGGCTTCCCCGATATAAGAAGAAAACTGCTCTTTCTCCTTCTTCGACAGATACTGGTTTGTGAGCTTATATTGCAGGAATTCTTCCCATGTTGCCGGCTCGGTGAGCAGCGCCAGAATAGAGGTCATATCAGTTTACGGGTCCTTTCCGGGCAAATAAAAAGAAGAGAAACAGCTTTGAAACAAGCATGCTTGTTTTACCGGATCTGTACCCGCACAGGCCGCCTGCAAGGCCGGTCATGAAGGTCATGACCTGAAGGGCACGGGCTGGATCCACCGCAGGCGCGATAGTCGCATTTCTCTTCTGATTATGAATTGAGAATACCATAAAAGGCGGGGAAGTACCACAGGAAGAGATCACTTCGCCTTCCTGGACAGGGTATCAGCCGCGTGTCGCCCAGTCCGGGAACTCCTTCGAGAAGAAGATCTGCGGAAGGACAGACAGGAAGTGCATATCCTCTTCATTGATGGTGAATCCGAAGATATCCATATTCTCTTTCATGCGCTCCTCGTGTGTGCTCTTCGGGATGATCTGGATGCCGGACTGGTTGAGAAATCGAAGAAGCAGCTGTGATACAGGGCGGCCATACTGCTTTGCCATCTTCTGCAGGCACGGCTCCTCGGAGAAGTACATGCGTCCAAGCGGGCTCCATGCCTGCGGAACGATGTTGTGCGCACGGCAGAAGTCGAGAGTATACTGCTGCAGATATCCGACATGAAGCTCAAGCTGGTCGACCATCGGGACGATTTCGCAGTCATCGAGGATCACCTGAAGGTGATGCGGCTGGAAGTTGCATACACCGATCGCGCGGCACTTGCCTTCTTTATAGAGTTCTTCCATGGCGCGCCATGTGTCACGGATCTTCTGTCTCCACTGAAGGTCCTGGGGATTCAGCTTCGGCCAGTGGATCAGGTACAAGTCGATATAGTCAGTGCGGAGTTTCTCACAGGATCTCGCAAAGGCTTCCTTCGTCTCCCCGTAGCCCATCTCGGTCGGCCACATCTTGGTTGCAAGGAAGATCTCTTCTCTCGGGATACCACACTCGGAGAGCGCCTCGCCGATCACTTCTTCATTCTTATAGAAGGATGCTGTATCAAGGTAACGGTAACCGAGTTCGAGAGCCTTGAGGATAGGTGCTTTTCCATCTTCAAGAGTGGACTTGTAGGTGCCGAAACCGACAGGCGGGATCTCGATGCCGTTGCTGAGTTTAAAGTTTTCAGGCGTGCCCTGTGTGGAGAGACGGTACATGCTGACGGTCCTCTCCGCGCCATCTTCGAGCATATGGTCGATGCATTCGCCTTCATAGACGAAGCCGCACTTCTTCATGACGTTGCCGGAAGCAGTGTTTCTTACATCGTGACGTCCGCGGAACTGTGTCTGGTGAAGTGTGTTCCTTCCGAAGTCGAGCATCGCACGGGCAGCCTCTGTGGCCAGACCCTTGCCCCACTGTGCATGGGCGAAGTTGTAGCCGATCTCGAACATGCCATCTTCATCATCGTAATAGAGTCCACCGGAACCGATGAGCTTGCCGGTCTCCTTCAGGACGAATCCCCAGTCAAAATCTGTGTCGCTGTTCTCGTGGGCAACCACGCTCTTAAGCCACTCCTTCGTAGTGTCCACGGACTTGTGCGCATAGTAACGCATGTATTTTGCAACTTCCGGGTCGGATGCCCATCCGTCAAACGCTGCCTGCGCATCGTCCATCGTCAGGGGACGAAGGATCAGCCTTTCAGTTTCAATAACAGGATTCTTCATAAGGAAAACCTCCAACAAACAGATGCTTCTATTATACAGATAAACCGCTTGTCCGGTAAGAAACCAGCAGGCTATACAATTTTGATGGCACACTTCATGGTTTTTTCCGGAAACCCGGAAAAATGAAAAACCCGCTATCTTCAAATGAAGAAGCGGGATCATTTTCATCTTTAAAACCGTCCGGTAAAAGAACTTACGCTCTTTCTACAGCACCGGAACGAAGGCAACGCGTACAAACATGCATAGTCTTAGGGGTGCCATCAACAACGACCTTAACGTTACGAACGTTCGGCTGCTGCTGTGTCAACGCACGACGGGAAACCTGTGAACGCGTGATGCTGATCTTTCTGCCGAAATGAGTATCTTTCTGACAGATCTCACACTTTGCCATGTAAACACCTCCTATGTGCTATAAATACGCGACCTAAATTACGCGCAGACAAGATGATAACACATTTATTCTCTATGTGCAAGCATTTTTGCAATGATTTCATTGACGTAGGCGGGAATAGCCGATACTATTGAAAAAGTGACATAATCATCTCCAGGACAAAAAAATCGGCACCATTTGTAGTCTAAATAGTAAGGATCCTTAAGAAGTCCCGATTATCCGGGGACGAAGAGAGGTTGGCGTGAAGGACGAGGAATTTTTCAGCAGGGTCGAGAAGATCCGGCAGAAGATGTACGCGATAGCATACTCTTATTTTTCCAGTGAGAGTATGGCTGTTGATATGGTGGACGATGCCGTTTACCGCGGGTACCTCAAGAAGAATACTCTGAAGGAACCGCAATTCTTCGAGACCTGGTTGATCCGCATCCTCATGAACGCCTGCGCTACGGCTTATAAGAAGTCGAAGAAGCACAGGAGCTTCGAGGAGTATGTAGTCGATCACGAACCTTCTGCACAGCCGGTTCTGGACCGCCTGGAGCTAAAGGAAGCCATTGCCTCTCTCCCGGAAGAACTTCGACGGATCATTACACTGAAGTATTATGCCGGTTATTCCACGAAGGAGATCGCCGAGATCCTGAAGATTCCGATGGGAACGGTCGGTACCCGTGTTCGAAAAGCACTTGAACTGCTTCGGATCGAGCTTGGAGGTGAACCATGATAGATATTGAAAAGGAGATCCTGGCTTTAACCGAGGAGGCGCAGGATCTTCCGGACACAATGAATATAGACAGGATCCGGAAGAAGACGAAGAAGAGAAAGCGGATCCACACTATCGGTGTGATCGGGAAGTCCATGGCCGGTGTTCTGGTTACGATGTTCCTGGCGCTGTTTATTGCGGTCAACAGTTCGGTTTCCGTGGCTCGTGCTTTTTCCGATGCTCCGGTCATCGGCCCTCTGAGCCAGAGACTGGTCGTGCGTTCAGATATTAAGAAGGCCATGCGGCATAACAAGAATCTGGCGGGTGTTTTTGAAGAGGACGCCTTGATCCCGGTTGAGATGGAGGATTCCGGAACTACCGGTCAGATGAAGTGTACGGTCGATTCCTTCTATGCGGATGAACTTGCACTGGTTCTCTGTCTGAAACTGGACACTAAACTGGAAACAAGTTCCAACAGCTACTTTTACATGACTGATATACGTGTCATTGACCTGAATACCGGAGAAGATTTGTATGAGAATACATTCTGCTCGATGGACTATTTTGACATGGTCGGAAAGTTTCAGTTTACGGAACTGTACTGGAAACGCCCATGTACGGATTTTAAAGTTCAGTTCAACGTGAGTGACCCGCAGGCTGACTCGTATGACATGGTCCCCATTGATTCGTTCAGCTTCGAATTCCATGATGTAGACCCCGCACCCGCGATCCACATCCCGCTCGATGAGACGATCACCGCCTGCGGCCTGACCTACCATTTTACTGAGATTCAGGCGGCCGGCTCCATGACGAAGGTCTTCTATGAATGGCCGTATGGAGAGAATATGAAGTTCTATACAAGTGATCTTTATATTACGGATCAGGATGGGAATATTATTTCGGATGAATTCCAGGCATACGGATCCAGAATGACAGGCTATGATTACATGGATGAAACAACAGGAAAGAAAATGCAGTGCGATATTCTGCCTTCGATCTCCTACGAGGACCCGGATTCAATCACGATCCATATTTCGCAGGTTTTCTGTTCATCCTATGATCCGCGATTCCTCAAGATCGATCCGGAGAATAAGACGGGAACATTTGAAGGAAGGACATTCCCGATTGAAATCTATGATAATTCAGCAACATATTCGGATTTCGGCGCTCCGTCCATGCCATATTATGATTCTCTCGATGAAAAGATCTTCGTAGTCGTTCCATATGAGGATGACATGCCGGAGTTTAATGGTACGATCTGTCTGCTGGCGGGCGAAGGACCGAACTGCGATGGAAACACATTCCCGACCACTATGATCGGCGGCAAGGAGTATCTGGTGATCGAGTACTATAAATATACGTATGATCTGGATGGATGCTACTACTTTGTCCAGGAGGATGATTCCGAGTTCCTGCGTGCCAACGAGTCGTTTGACGTAGATATCTGACCGATTCTTCCGATCGGTGAAAAAGCCTGCTTCAGTGAACTGAGGCAGGCTTTTGTGTTTGTAACTGAAGGTCCGTACTTATATCTTATTTTTCGGAGGACGCTGCCGGCCTGGCATCGCCTCGAAGGAACGCGATCGCGTGGGTCGGACATCCGTTGACGCAGGCATCACAGTGGATGCACTTGCTCTGGTCGATGACCGCCAGGGACTCTCTCATCGAGATGGCCTGCTGAGGGCAGGATCTTACACACTTCTGGCAGCCGATACATCCGATGGTACAGTTCTTTCTCGTTCTTGCACCCGGCCATTCGTTCTGGCAGCGGACGGCAACGGTCGCCGATACCGGCATGAGTTCGAGAAGATGCTTCGGGCAGACCTTGACGCACTGTCCGCAGCCGTGGCACAGTGCACGGTCTACAGAAACGATGCCGTCCTTGAGTTTTAATGCGCCAAAAGCACAGACGTTGATACAGTCGCCGAACCCTAAGCATCCGAAGGTGCACTGGTTCGGTCCGCCGAGAAGACCGGCCGCCGCATGACAGGAGCTGGTGCCGAGATAAACATAGCGTTTTCCGGTCTGTTCGCAGGTGCCCTGACAGCGGAGCACGGCGATCTTCTTTTCCGGGATCGCCGCAGCGACTCCCAGGATCGATGCGATCTCGCGTGCGCAGTCTGCGCCGCCGACGGCACAGAGAGCAGTATTCGTGCCGCCCTTGGAAAGATAATCCGCGTAGCCTTCGCATCCTGCAAATCCGCAGCCGCCGCAGTTGGCGCCGGGAAGTGCTTCTACGATCTTTTCTTTTGTCTCGTTCTTTTCGACAGCGAAGACACGGGAGATGATAACAATAAGAATGCCGAGGACCAGTGCGATCCCTAACATTATGCCGGTAGGAATGAGTATATCAGTCATATCATTAACCTCCGAACAGATTCTCTACCAGGCCCTTGAAGCCCAGGAAGGAGACAGCGACCAGGGAAGCGGAGATCAGGGTGATCGGAAGACCTTTGAGGGACTCCGGCACATCCGCCTTATCGATCCTCGAGCGCACACCGGAGAAGAGGAACAGCGAGAGGGTAAAGCCGATGCCGGCACCCAGCGCGTTGACCATGGACTCTGCGAAGGTGTAGTTACTGTTGATGTTCAGGATCGTTACACCGAGAACGGCGCAGTTGGTGGTGATCAGAGGGAGGTAAATGCCCAGTGCTTTATGAAGCGGCGGCATCGACTTCTTCATGATCATCTCAATCATCTGAACGAGTGCAGCGATAACGAGGATAAAGACCAGCGTCTGCAGGTACCCGAGTTTAAGCGGGTTCAGGAGCAGGTGCTGGATCGGCCATGTGATCGCAGAGGCGACCAGCATGACGCATACGACCGCCCCGGACATACCCATCGCGGTCTTAAGATTCTTGGATACTCCGAGGAAAGAACAGATACCCATGAACTTCGATAGCACGAAGTTATCAACGAGGATCGCGGAGAAGATAATGATCAGGAATTCTCTAGCCATGCATTACTCCTCCTTTCCCTTGCAGAGACTGCAGCCGCCGCAGGACAGGCAGTCGGACTTGTCACCCGCAACACCGCACGGCGTGGAGGACTTCGAAGAAGCGTGCTTTTCCTGCTTCTTCATCACGGCCTGCACGATGCAGATGCAGATACCGAATACGAAGAATCCTCCCGGCGGAAGCATGAAGAACATCATCGGTTCGATCACGTCGCCGAAGAGCGGGAGCTTCATGTCGAAGAATGTGCCGCATCCCAGGATCTCTCGGATAGAGCCCATCATGAGGAGAGCGAGCGTGAAGCCGACGCCCATCGAGATACCGTCGAGGATCGAAGGCATGACCTTCTGCTTACTTGCGAAAGTCTCGGCGCGCGCCAGCAGGATACAGTTAACTACGATAAGAGGAATATAGATCCCGAGGGAATCATTGAGGGCAGGGAAGTAGGCGGAGATCAGCATCTGTACGATCGTAACGAACGTCGCGATGATGGTGATAAACGCCGGGATCCTGACCTTGTTCGGGATCACGTTTCTAAGAAGGGAAATGATCGCTTCCGATGCCGTCAGTACGAAAAGCACTGCGATTCCCATGTAGAGCGAGGACTTCGCGGAGATGGTCACGGCCAGAAGCGGACAGGTACCAAGGACCAGTCGCAGCGCCGGGTTCTCATAGAGGACACCATTGAGGAAGATCGACTTCGGAGTATACTTGCTGTTCTTTTCCGCCTGACGTTCATCCGGAGAACGGTACGCGGCATCTTTCATCTTATTCTCACTCATCCGATCAGCCCCCTTTCTTTGAATAACTGATAGGCTTCACGTGCACGGTTGATACAGCCTGTCGCCGCACGTGAAGAGATCGTGGCACCGGATACCGCGGCCACGTCCTGATTAAGGACGATCTCGGAATCTGTGCCGAGACCGGTAAAGCCGTCGAGGAAGGGACGTCCTTCGACTTCTTTTCCGAGCTTCGGTGTATCCGATGCAGCCGTCGCGATGACCATCACGATCTTGCCGTCCGCACCGATGCCTGTCGTGGTCTCGATGTTTCCGGCATAACCGAATCCGGAAGTGACGAAGATATATCCGAGGACGGATCCGTCTTTTCCCTTTGCGGTGAAGACTTCATCCGGCTCAATGCCTTTGGCCTGAAGTTCACTCTTGATCTCAGCGGAATATTCGAGCGCTTCAAAAGAATCTGCTTCCGGGAAGATCGTCAGTTTTCTTTCCTGTGCGGAAGCTTCTTCCTGCTTCTCGATCTCGCTTCGGGTCAGGGAATAGGTTCCTGCCAGAAGGAATACGCAGATGCCGCAGATGAGGGCGAGGATCAGGGCAGGAAGAAGGTCTTTGAACTTAAACTTTTGCACTTTCCTTCACCTCCCCGAATGGTTTGCCCATCGTCCAGTCATCGATATGCGGAGTCAGGATGTTCATCAGAATGATGGAGAAGGAAACACCCTCTGCCATGTTGCCGTAGTAGCGGATAAGGAATGTCAGGATACCGCATCCGATACCGAAGATGATCTTGCCCTTAGTCGTAAGAGGCGAGGTGACATAGTCGGTCGCCATGAAGAAAGCACCGAGGATGAGACCGCCTGACATGAGCATGTAGACACTCTCGTGGAAGAGTTCGCTCCAGCCGCACAGGCAGGAAAGATCTCCCGAGAAGTTAAATACGTTGTTGTGTCCGAAGAGGAAAGAAAGGACGAAGAATGTGCCGACGTAGGCCAGCGGGATCCAGATACGGATGACGTGGCGCAGGATCAGGTAGAGAGCACCGATCAGAAGTGCGGCGATACATACCTCGCCGATACATCCGGCCTTGTCTCCGATAAAGAGATTCCAGAGGGACGGTGATTCGGGAGTGTTGATTTTCGTAAGCGGTGTTGCCGAGGATACGGCATCAACGGACTTAAAGCTGAACCAGGAACCGGTCCTTACTGTCCAGCAGGTCATCGCTTTCGGGAAAGCAATGACGAGGAAGATACGTGCGGCGATCGCCGGATTGACGAAGTTATTGCCGAGTCCGCCGAACATCTGCTTGACGACAACGATAGCGAATGCCGCGCCGATGACGACCATGTAAGGCGGAAGGGAGACGGGAAGGTTCATGGCCAGAAGAAGACCGGTCACGACTGCAGACAGATCGTAGATCGTGTTATTTCTCTTCATGACTTTCCGGCAGATAAACTCGAAGAGTACACAGGATGCGATGGATAGAAGAGTGATCAGCACCGCGCGGATCCCGAAGTAGTACCAGCCCGCGAAGGTGGCCGGCAGAAGCGCAATGATCACATCGCGCATGATCGATTGAGTAGTCGCCTTATCCCGGACGTGCGGGGAATGCGAGACTTGCAGTTTCATGAGGAAGCGGGACCTCCTTTGTTCTCGGATGCAGCGAGGAGCTCCTGCTCCTTCTTAATACGGGCACGCTCGGCACGTACCATGACTTTTCCGTTCTTGATGCTCTGCGTCAGGAACCGCTTCGACGGGCAGGCATATGTACAGCAGCCGCACTCGATGCAGTCCATAACGTGATATTTCTCAAGCATCTCCGGATCACGAAGTCTTGTCGCCTTATCGATGCCGCACGGGATCAGATCCATCGGGCAGGAGGCGACGCACCGCGCACAGCGGATGCAGGGAGATTCCGGAGGAAGTGTTGTCTCTTCCGATCCGAAAACGAGGATCGCATTATTGGCCTTAATGATGCCGTGATCGATACGGTCGAGCGCGACACCCATCATGGCGCCGCCCATGATGATCTTCTTCGGTTCTTCACGGGTACCGCCGGCTGCCTCGATAATGTCCTCGATACGGGCGCCGATCGGCACGATAAAGTTACCCGGTGTATTCAGTGCGGAGCCGTCCAGTGTCATACGCTTTCTGGTAAGCGGCACTCCTTCCTTCAGGTACAGTCCGATAAAGCGGAGCGTACTGACATTCATGACGAGAGTATGTACATCGATCGGGAGTTTTCCCGGCGGGACTTTACGTCCGGTGAGAGTATAGATCAGCATCTTTTCCGCACCCTGCGGATAAATGGTCTTCAGTGTCTTCACTTCAATGTCCGGATGCTTACCGGTCTTATAGACACGCTTCTTGATCTCGTGTGAGAAGATACGGGTAACGAGGGGCTTATTGTCCTCGACGCCGATGATGGTCTTCGGGATCTCGAGCCACTTCATGACTTCGAGGATGCCATCGATAATATCGTCCGGATGCTCACAGATCTGACGGTAGTCCGCCGTGATATACGGCTCACACTCCGCAGCATTTACAATGAGCGTATCCGGCATCTTATTCTTCGGGGGATTCAGCTTGATATATGTCGGAAAAGCAGCGCCGCCCAGTCCGACCAGACCAGAGTCGCGGATCATCTGAATAAAGTCTTCGAACGACTCGACCTTCGGAGGTTTGCAGAAAGGATTGATCGTGTGCTGGAAGTCCGACTCGATGCGCACAGCTTCTACAGGAGTACCGTTTGCGGAAACGACATAGTGTACTTCTTTAACAGTTCCGGAAATACTTGAGTGGATCGGTACGGACATAGGCTTGTCGGCGCGTCCGACCATTGTTCCGACATCTACATGATCTCCGGGCCTGACCACACATGTACAAGGCGGGCCGATATGCTGCTGCATCAGCAGCTCGACTTCGCGGAATCCGTGCAGATGAATAGAAGGAAGAACATCGGTATTTTTGTTTCCGAGCGGATGCACACCACCGGCAAACGCATGTATCGATCTAAGCGGCATGGCGAGGTACCTGCTTTCTCCGAATATCTATCAATCATATTAACACATATAAAAGCAAAAAGGAGAAATGATTTTCATTTCTCCTCCTGCTTTTTTCTTAAGTTTTTGTGCTGTGATCCTTATCGAAAATCACTCGTACCTGTTCGTGTAGTTCGCGGCGGCATTCCATAGGATCCACTCGTCATATCCCGCATCGTAAATGGCCTGTATCTGTGCTTTTACCTCAGGCACTTTATAGTTCAGGTGATGCGATACCCACGTGGCCGTAAATGCCTGTACGTATGGCCGGACGGTAGCATATCCTTCTGCCGAGGCAGCGGGCTTACCGGCCATCAGGGCATTGTACATGACATCGTGCGGATACATATCAGGATAGTCAAAAGTCTTTCCGTTCAGCTGCGTGTTATCCGCATAGTGCGAAGGATAGAGCATCGGGCACAGTGAGTCGATACCGGTAAGACCTACCGTATCCCATCCCTGACCGATCAGCTTGCCGTCGAGCTCGGAACTTAAGATGATACCGAATACGTCTGCGGTGACCGGGACTCCTGTCGGATCCTGGATCTTGCGGCGGGCTGTCTGCAGGAATCGGTTGATCGCATCGATTCTTGTCGGTGTAGTATCTTCCGGTCCGAAGTACGGCTTCTCGTTATACTTCTTCGTACTGATGGTCGGGAAACGGACATAGTCGAACTGGATCTCGTCGACACCCTTGTTGACGGCTTCCTGTGCAAGATCGATCAGGAAGTCCCATACACGGGAATCGTAAGGATTCAGGAACTGGTGCTTGCCCTCAAGATTGAAGTGCATGGAGTTACCGGCCTCATCCTTGATACTCATTTCCGGATGGTTTCTCGCCATGGAAGGATCGTTGAAACATACGATACGTCCGATGACCTTGATGTCATTTTCATGGCACTTCTGTACGATATTTTCCAGGTTGTAGGAATTCTGAACGTAGCTTCCGGGACCCTTGTCAGTCCAGTTGCCGCCGTTGTCGACCCACAGATGCATATCCTTGGCGAGCTGATTGTCGGTGTTGTAGTAAACTCCGCCGCCTTCGTCCTTCAGGTCGATAACGAATGCGTTAATGTCTGTCTTCTTGGCAAGCTCGAGATTCTCTTCGAAATGCATGCAGGAAGCGATGTAGATACCGTGGATCTCGTTGTGCTGTACCGGCTTCACTTCGGCGACTTCCGGAAGAGGTCCCCAGTAAGCTTCTGCAAGTGCATTCTCAGGGAGATATTCCTTGACTTCGACTCCACCCGGCTGTGCACTGGTCTCGGAAGGTGTGGTTTCGGAATCAGATCCGGACACATCGGAAGATTCTTCACCCGAAGTCTCGCTCGGAACAGTAAAGCTCGTCGGAGTTGTCTCGGCAGAACTCTTCTTTCCCTTCTTCGATATCAGGATGAACATGCAGATGATGTCAGCAACAAATAAAATGACGCAGAGGGCAAACAGTACGGCAATCACTTTCCGGAGAAACTGGATGCGCGCTCTTTTCTGCTCGCGTGACATTGAATATCCCATAAAATAGACCTTCTTATTTCATGAATTCGTAGGCGGGTAATAATGACCCACCTAATTATATAAATAAATGTTTACGATGACAAGAAGTGGCAGGTCCGCCCATTTTCCGTGCATTGTCAAGCGCAAGTGCGGCATGATAAAATGAAGAAAATTCTTTTGATCGAATCGGGGGTGTTGCCGATGCTGGAACGCAATTGCGCAGGTGGAATCGTATTTTACGGAGATGAAGTGCTTTTGCTGCAGAATGAGAAAGCTGAGTGGTGCTTCCCGAAGGGCGTGATCAGAACCGTCGAGAAGCCGGAAGAAGTTGCTCTCGAGAGAGTCTCTTTCGAAGCCGGCGTGAGCGCCAAGATCTTATTCCCCGTGGGAAGAACGAACTATGAATTCTACTCGATCACGAGACAGCGTCCGGTCTGCAACAAGATCGTCTGGTACGTGATGAAGGCTGAGAATAACACCGTCACCCCGAACCCCAAGCAGAACTTCTCGGACGGCGGTTTTTATCCTTTGGAAAAAGCACTGGAAATGGTTACATACAGCCAGGACAGATCGCTCCTGATGATGGCCTACCAGAGATATAAGGAGCTTGTCTGATTTGCCCCGCACGACCTGGAAAACGGTAGCAGCTCCTGCCCGTATCGAATACGAAGTAAAGAAGTCCGTCTTTATCGCCGATGTCGCCCCTGTGTCGACCGGTGAAGAAGCGACGGACTTTTTGCGTAGAATAAAGAAAGAATTCCCGGACGCGAGACATCACGTGTATGCCTACCGCGCCGGAGATGAGACGCTCGAACAGCGCTACAGCGATGACGGTGAACCGTCGGGCACGGCCGGCATGCCGGTCCTCGATGTGCTCCTGCACCAGGAACTCGACGATGTTATCTGCGTCGTGACCAGATACTTCGGCGGCATTCTTCTCGGTACCGGCGGGCTGACCCGCGCGTATTCGACCGCGGCATCTATGGGCATTGAGAAAGCGGGTCCCTGTAAGATGGCGCTCCTCGAACTATACCATGTGCAGCTTGAATATTCCGTCTCGGAGAAATTCCAGTATGCCGTGAAGAAAAGCGGGTTTGCTTTAGGAGACATCATCTACGAAGCTACCCCCGTGATCCCCGTATACTGCGCCAAGGAAGATAAGGAAAAACTCATTGCGCTCGTCAATGATACGACAGCAGGAAGAGGGAAGATGACACATATCGGATCTTCCTCCACGCGGATCGACGCTTAACTGTATTTGAAGTTTACTTTTTGTTTTCATTTTTATCGAAATGTTGGCAGGTATTATCCGTTACTATAGTGATTGTTGGATCTGCAAATCCAGAGTGGATGGTTTTCAAAAAGGAGACTGCTCATGAAAAGAAAGATTGCGGCATTTGCCAGCGGCTGGAGTGATGAATATCTTCTCGAAGCGTTGCAGGGCGTGAAGAAATGCGCGGAAGAAAAAGAACTCGAGATCTACCTGTTCACCGAGTATTCTTCTGCGAATCTTTTTGATGAAAATGTGCAGGGCGAAATCAATATTTTAAACCTTGCGAATCTGGATGACTACGACGGTGTGCTTCTTTTCGGAAATACACTGAGTAATGCCGGTGAGCTTCAGACTCTTTCCGAGAGGATCAGGAAAGCGGGTATTCCCGCGGTATGCCTCGAGTATGAGCTCGATGATATCGACTGCATCTGCACGGATAACTACAGCGGTATGTACGAACTCTGTGAGCATCTCATTACGAAACACGATGTGAAAAACATCGTATGGGTATCCGGTCTTGCCGGAAACAAAGAAAACGAAGAGCGCTGCCGTGCAGTGACCGAGTGTATGGAGAAGCACGGGCTTTCCCTGACAGAAGAGAATACGATCAACGGAGACTGGAGTTTCTATGTCGTTCAAGGCTATATCCGCGAATGGCTCGAGACTCATAAACTCCCGGATGCTTTTGTCTGTGCGAACGACGTCATGGCAATGGGTGTCCTTACGTATCTCCTCGACTGCGGATATGATCTTCCGAAAGATTGCCTCGTGACGGGCTTTGATAATATTAAGTCCTCGAAGACCTTCCTTCCTGCACTGACAACGGTTGAGAGAAGATGGACGGAGAGAAGCTACGATGCTGTCTCTCATCTCGTAGATCTTATTGAAGGAAAACCGCGTACCGGCATCCAGTCATTCCCGTCGGTACTTGTGGCCCGTGAGAGCTGCGGCTGCCCGATCTGTGAAGATTTGAAGAAGGCACAGATGAGCTGCATTAACAAGGCCTATACGGTTCCGGTCGAGAGGACGCTTTTCGACTGGCATCTGTCCGGACTTGATGAAGCGACTTCCGGCCAGTTCACTCTTGAAGAGATGCACGCCGGCCTTGAAGAGTTCTTCAAGGGAGGCTTCGGATTCGCATCCTATGAAGGGGATACTTTCTGTATCTGCCTGGATGAAGGATTTGTCAATTCCATCTATGAGACCGGTGAACCGAGATGTCTGGGATACAGTGAATACATGCATGTGCTTTTCGCAAAGAGAGACGGTAAGAACATGCCGTATCAGAAGATCAAAACCTCCTACATTTTCCCGATTTTTACGGAACCGGAAGAGAGCGGAAACGTCTACATTATTGCTCCGATCCACAGTCAGGGCACGGTCATCGGATATGGTGTCTTTAAGAACTACTTTGCAGTACTGGATAATTTCTTCCTGTATTCCTGGCTCCGCCATCTCCGCATCGGACTGATGCGCGGACGTCAGAATATCAGTATGGAAATGATGAACCGGAAACTCCGGGAGATCTCGCTTTCGGATGAACTGTCCGGACTTCTTAACCGGAAAGGCTACGAGAGAAAGTGTATCCCGCTTCTTGAAGAGATTCGCGATAAGAATAAAAAAGCACTGATGCTCGTTGTGGACATCAACAGGATGAAGATGATCAACGACCGCTACGGACATCTGCAGGGAGACCTTGCGATCCGTCTTGTCGCGAAGGCAATCAAGGAGACGATGCCGGAGTCCTGGTATGCGAGCCGCTATGGCGGAGACGAGTTCGTACTTGTCGGAGAGAATGTATTTATCGATGATGGAACAACACTTCAGAAACAGCTCCTTTCTGCAGTCGAGCACGAAGCACAGGCTCTCATGATCCCCTTCGAACTGTCGATCAGTGTCGGTGCCGTCCTGATCGATCCGTCGGAGAACATCAGTCTCGATGAGTATTTCCGCCGTGCGGACGATGCGATGTACGACATGAAGAAGAAAAGGCATGCCGAGCAGAAAGATTAAGGTTACAATATAAGAAAAACCGCAAGGAAGGTTTTCTGCTGTGGCCGGATCCAAAGTAAACAGTAAAGCAGGAATCAGCTGCCCGGTAAGTAAGAACTGCGGCGGCTGTGCTTTTGCGTCCGTAAGTTATAAGGAGCAGCTGAAGAAGAAAGAAAAGACTGTGAAGGATCTTCTTTCTTCCATCTGCGATGTCCGCCCGATCGTCGGCGCGAAGGATCCGATGTATTACAGAAACAAAGTCCACTGGGCATTCGGCCATGTCGGTACGCATCTCATCGCAGGACGCTATGCGGAAGGATCCCATAAGATCATCGAGAACGACCACTGCCTTCTGGAAGATGAAGAGTGTGCGGAGATCCTCGCCGATATCCGTGAACTTGCCGTCCGCTTTAAGATCCGTTCCTACGATGAGCGGACCAGACAGGGACTTCTTCGCCGCGTGCTTCTCCGGAAAGGTTTTGCGACGGGAGAAGTCATGGTGGTGCTCGTTCTGGCCTCTCCGGTACTCCCCGGAAAAAAAGGCTTTATCAAGCTTCTTCTCGAAAAGCACCCGTCCGTGAAGACGGTGCTGATCAACATCAATACGCGCTCCGACTCCATGATCCTCGGTGAGAAAACGATCTGCGAATTCGGAAGAGGTTTCATATGGGATGAGCTTCTCGGGGTACGATTTAAGATCTCACCGGAGTCGTTCTATCAGATCAATCACGACCAGACCGAGAAGCTTTATTCACTGGCAATCGAGGCAGCAGAACTTAAGTCCGGAGAGAAGATCCTCGACGCGTACTGCGGCATCGGAACCATCGGTTTATGTGCAGCATCTAAAGCAGAGAACATCCGGCTCACCGGAGTGGAATTAAACCGTGCGGCGGTATCCGATGCACGTGAAAATGCGAAAATAAACGGTATGGAAAAGGCGAAGTTTATCGCAGCGGATGCCACGAAGTATATGATCGAAGAAGCCGCAAAGAGAAGTGCTTTTGACGTAGTATTCCTTGATCCTCCGAGAGCGGGAACGACACCGGAATTCATCAGCGCATGTGAGAAATTGTCTCCCGAAAGGATCGTCTATGTTTCCTGCGATCCGACCACGCTTGCCCGTGATCTCAAGGAATTCAAAAAGCACGGATACACACCCGAATACGCGATCCCAGTCGACATGTTCCCGTTCACTGAACATGTGGAGACGGTTGTCTTGCTTTCCAAGGAGAACATATCGACAAAACATGTCCGTGTCGAGTTCAATCTCGAAGAAATGGATATGTCCGGTTTCAAGGTCGGTGCTACTTATGAAGAGATAATCGCATGGGTTCAGAAAAAATATGGCTTCCATGTTACTCATTTAAATATTGCTCAGGTCAAGCGCAAGTACGGAATAATCGAGCGGCAGAACTATAATTTCACGAAAACTGATGGATCAAGACAACCCCAATGTACTCCGGAGAAGGAGCGGGCGATAGTAGATGCCTTTCGGAATTATAAAATGATTGTATAAGTATTTTCACGAGATCTGACGATTTCCATATTATACTTGTCGGCTACAGCTGAATGAAGTTGTACAAATGTGAAATCCCATTATAATTTCATATTGCAATTTCTCTATTTGTATACTAATGTATAATTGAATAGTTATAATAAATACTTTAGTATCTAACAAAATGAGTATAGATGCTCAGTGTTCATGGAGGTACAGACCAATGTGCTAAGAAGTTTTCAAAGCAAGGTGTCATATAGAATCTCAATCGTTCAAAAGGGAGGAACAGTTATGAGAAGAAAGATTATTGTTTTGATTACGGCTACGATTTTGGTGATTGGTATGGCGGCGGAGACAGCTTTAGCGGCAGATCGGGCGGCACAGCGATTTGAAGTGGATTATAGTACAATAGGTACTACAACAGTAAAGTCGATATCAGCTTCGTCTGGTATAAATACAAGCGGTCGTCTTTCCCCAGGACCGACTTCCAATGCAGCAAAATTGCAGGTTTGGAATGCAAATGGAAGCCAGTGTTTAGACGAGGAAACTTACGTGCCTTATCCGGTAAACCCCAACACGGTTGACTATACTTTTACTAATTCTACGACTGTGAGATATAAGGTACGCCCGGTAATTGACAACCAGTATATTTGGGGAACTGCAACTATTTCGGAAACAAGCCCTAACCCTAGCGGCGAGTAATTTTCACGTAAAAAATCGCACCTAGAGTCTGGAAATGTTTGAAAAGTTGATTTTAAGAAACAGCAAGCAATCAGGCAGAATACTCTGCCTGATTGCTATGCTTATTTTTGGGTGTTTTTCCATAACTGCAACTTGCTTAATTGTGAGAAGTGAAAAGAAAACAGAGATTGAAGATGCACTTACTATGTGTGGCGATTATGATGTAATTGCTTATGAAACCCCGATTGGTTTTGAAGATAACTTTTTAGATTCTGAATTTATAGATGATGTTGGGTTGTATTATGAATTAGGAATGGTTACGAATCTAGATGAGCGAGAAACTTTTAAAGCGGTTTCTTTAAAAGACGAATTATCTGAAGAGATGTATCATCTGACATGTATACGAGGTTGTTTTCCAAAGAGTAATAACGAGATTGCGGTGGACATATCTGTTGCCTATACTTTTGGAGTTGCTCCATATCCTGGTGAAGAAATATCGTTGAAACTACTTGATTTCAACGGGAGGTATATTGGAGAAAAGAAATACGTTATTTCTGGTGTATTTAGGCTTATTAACAATCATGTTTACGGTGGCTGGAATAGAGCTTCTTTAGACTCAATTCAGTACGAGGTACCTGCTGTTTTCTTTTATCCATCTGATCTTGATTCATGGAATTGCACGAAGGAAACTGTTTTTTTTAGAGCATATTCGAAAAACAATACAGAATTGAAAAATGAAGTTAGGAGAATAATAACCGAGACAGGTCAATCTTGTTCCGGTATTGAATATAATGAACGTAGAAGTGGAGTTCTCTCATGGTTTGTTGGATTAAATGATGATGATTATTACGGTCTTTCATTGGAAAAGCGTTTTAATGATGTGAGTGAAGGCCTATACAAGAAAGACTTTTATTCAGAGATTGTTTTTCCAATTATTTCATTATTAATTCTAATTATAGAATCAGTTTCTATATATATGATTTCGAAAAATATCATAGCTGACCGAAAAGACCGCTATGCGATACTTCGAAGTGTCGGTATGTCGTCAAAAAGAATAATAGGCAATCTTTTGATGGAAATTCTTGGCATAGGTGTAGTCGGAGCAATAATTGGGATTTGCTTGGGATATGCTACTCACTTGACGATCATTAATTTATTTAATAGAGTATGGAACCTCCAATTATATGATGGCATCCATGTGGAAAAAGTAATAAAGCAAATAACCTATGATCCAATAGTTGCATCTATAGTTGTAAGCGTGTGTGCATTGGCAGTGTCTTTAATTATACCTCTATACAGATTGTATAAGATGTATCCGGCAGAGTTATTAACAACTTCTGATGGTGTATTTGTAAAAAAAGAGAAAAAACGCAAGATAAAAACAACAAGTCTGAAAGGAAGGTGGCTTGGCCTTCTCAATAAACGAATAGAGCTTCATGATGGATGTACTATGCTGATAATGATGATTGTACTTGCTGCTGCACTGTTTGGCTATGTGTTTTTCAGAGCGTTTTCCGATCAGGCTACAGGGGAAGATCAAGGCTATAAGCAGATGATGGGGTTTGATGGTGACGGGTATGTTGTTTGCAAATCATCAGATCTACGAGACCTGGGAAATAATGTCTATAATAGGCATGATGCAGGAATAGTCCCAACTTTCCCGGAACTAATCGAGAATAATTCGAATGTCGAGAGAGTCTGGTCCATAATAATGAATGAATCTACCAGAATAGTCTTTGAACAAGAGCCGAATGATGGTATGAAGCAACTTCTTGGAAACCGAAGTCTAAACTATAAATCTTCAGATGATCCGTGGATTAATGAAGAAAAAGTTGCGGAAGCGAGCATATTTGGACATATGGGATATGAAATGCCAGTGTATATGTACGAATTACCAACTGTTGGACTCACAGTAAATGAAATGAACGCACTTAACGGAGACGTTCTATCTGGACAAATTAATATCGATAAAATCAAAAGTGGGGAAGAAGTCGTACTAGCAGTCCCCGATGAGTTGAAGGACCTCTGTCAACAATACTTTCCTGTTGGATCCGATTTAGGTTTCGATGACATACTGCTGACGGAAGAAGAAGAAAAACTGGATAAAGAAAACTGCTTGGATGAAAAGTGGGTCGTGTATGACAATTATATCGAAACGGATGTAGGTCAGGCTCACGTGGGTTATACTTCCTTTGGTACGAGATATGGTGTGGAAACTAAGGTTGGCGCAATCGTAGTTCTGCATGAAGAAAAGGCTGTTTCTGAGTATCTTACCTCGGGATCAGAATGGGTGAAGCAGTTATATTTCAAGACTGACTCGGATTCCGATAATTCTGAACCGACATATGGAGTGAGTGTTTTGTGTCTCCCGGAATCTTTCGAAGCTTGGGGGCTCCCAGATAGAAATTTTACATCTGTTAAGGTAGAACTAAAGAAGAATTATGACGTATATGAGTTTGATGATTTTTGGTATAAGTCCCTCTCTGGCTCAATAGATGTTACGACAAATTCAACGTTTGATTACGCAGATAAGATAACCATTACTACAAATCGGATAATGACGATTTTCTTTATGTTGTTATTGGATCTTATTGTACTTGGTGTGGTATCAATTATTGTTGGGCTGTATACAAAAACGAGAAGTAATTTAGCTAGATTCCAAACACTTCGGCGCATCGGACTTTCTGTAAGACAGGCAAGCATTATGATATATACGCAGAACATGTACTATCCGCTATTTGCGACAATTACTGCTATAATACCGATTTGCATCGTGCAAAAAATCCTTGATTCTTGTGAAGCGAAAATTGCAGGCGACCAATTTGATATTTTGGCAAAACCGTGGTATGTAAGAATGCCATACTGGGCGAACCTGTTTTCCTATGATTTTATTCCAGCTCTAATTTGTTGCCTGTTGCTTGGATTCCTTTTGATATTCATTGGTACATTGCCACAGATCCTGTATCTGCGTAAGATGAAGATGATCGAGACGAGGGAGGAATAAAATGGGAATAAAGACTGTTGATCTTCATAAAGACTATAAAGTCGGGGATAATGTAATCCATGCCGTGAATGGAGTAGACTTGGAGATAAAAGACGGAACCTTCGTTGCGATTATGGGGAAATCCGGCTGTGGAAAGACGACGCTTCTTCATCTCATTGGAGGATTAGATAAGGTTACTTCCGGAAAAGTACTTGTAAATGACAGCGATCTTTCACAGATGAAAGATACAGCTCTTTCAAGATTCCGCTGCTGTGAAATTGGGTTCGTCTTCCAGAAGTTTAACCTCATCAATGAGATGACAGTTATGGAGAATATTGTTACTCCGGTTCTGATATCCAAAAGAAAAGTAAACGAGGAGTACATTAAGGAGCTGACGGAGATTCTGGGCCTTTCAGAACGACTTAATCACACACCCCTTCAGCTTTCCGGTGGCCAGCAGCAACGCGTAGCTATAGCAAGAGCCCTGGCGAACGATCCTGCGCTGATCCTTTGTGATGAACCGACAGGAAACTTGGATAAGAAGAACAGTGAAGAGGTAATCGCGCTTCTTGATAAGGTTCATGAAAAATACGGAAAAACAATTGTCATGGTCACTCACGACCAAGCCATTGCCGAACATGCCGATGTTATTTATCACATGGAGGATGGAAGGATAAACAGATGAAATCTCAGTGCCCAGCGTGCACTCACAAATTTGTTAATCCTCGATAAAGCACACTCTTTCCTAAAGTAATAGGATACAATTTTGATTAACAACCTTCCGTGATGTCGTGATTTTCACGAAATTTCCGGAAGGTTTTTGTTCGGATAAATAAGAACAATTGTTCTTGACAGAGGCCTTATGAGATGGTATAACATTTCACAAGAACGATTGTTCGTTTTATTGCACCTTGAAAACTCAAACCACCAAACAAAGGAGGCCGTCTGCTTGACGATACGAAATCAAGTTGAGCGTGTGTATCAGCGATATGGAAAAACAAGGCACGTACATCGGTACAGCAAGAGGCACCAGCAAATTGGACCAGAAGAACATCGGATCCCGATGGGTAAGGGCAAGTTGTGTCCTGACGATCGGAGCCCGGTTGGTAAGGGCAATCTATACCCGACCTACTGTCTATTTTGTTGGTGCCTTTTTGTATCCCCGAAAGGATACACGGCTTCCCTTCTGGTGCTTTGAAACCCATAGGAGGATCCTCGCCCTCCGTGAACCTTGACAACTGAATAGCAATTTCAACTCCTACAAAGACACTTGCGCGTAGTCACAGGCCGAGCGTTGAAGCGATGAACGAGCATCGTGATCTGTCACACCCAATGAGCGTTGAAGCAAGAAGGGATAGCTTCCCTGGGAGCTGGAGATCCGAAGAACCCCCTCTGGGGAGACTTCATGCCCGGGAGTGGACGATAAATACTGGCAAAGAAAAGCGAGCAGTAAAGCTCTTAAAACAATCACAGCAAAGAAGATGCTCTGAGAAGGCATCAATAAACACGAAAGGAACTTAGTTTATGAAAGAAGATGAAGAATATAAATCAATGGAAGAACACTCATTGCAAGAACTGGCGGAAAAAGAATTTGTGCAGCGAGATCCTCTGATCGAGCATATGCTACCGCCGGAAGGAACACTCTTGTTCTGCGGCAGCTCCAAGATCGGAAAATCCTGGCTCGCATTTGATATGGGATTGCATATCTGCAAGGGTGAAAGATTCTGGGGCTACGATGTGAGAAGAGCGGCCGTCCTTTATATCTGTCTCGAGGATGGAGAGCTCCGTCTTCAGAACAGGATGTTTAAGATCGGCGAAGAGGGGCAGAAGGATTTCTATTACGCTACAGAGATCGCTTCGACAGAGGAAGGCATCATTAAGCAACTTGATGAACAAATGAAAAAGCATCCGGAGATCGGTCTAATCATCATCGATTCCTTGACAGCGCTAAGAGCCAAACTAGCCGTTGTCAACAACAATGCATTTATAGATGACTATAGGATCCTGAATGCTTTTCACCACTTTACTGATAACCATCATATCACACTCCTCATCGTACATCATGTGAGAAAGATGAGATCCGAGGATCCGTTTGATGACATTGCCGGAACGAACGGGTTGTCTGCCGCGGCAGATGGATCGTTCGTTTTCCGGAAGGAGAAGTTTACTGATGATGAAGTGAAGCTCTATGCCAAATGCCGGGACACAGGACAACATATGTGGACGATCCGATTGGATGAGGAAACCTGCATCTGGAAGATGATCCATGAGAGTACTCCGATGGAGGATGTGATCAATAGCGATCCGGATCTTAAGAAGACAGTTGAGTTCATCCGAAAGGAAGGATCCTTCTATGGATCGGCTACAGAATTTTGTGAGAGGATCGGTGTTGAGAAGAAACCTCAATCACTCAGCGGGAAACTTTTTAATCACAGAAGAGAACTGGCAAAGCAGGGTATTGATTTCGAACGGACAAGAGGAAACAAGGGATCGATTTTCTGTTTCTCGCTGATTAGTGATGAAGTGACGAACATGTCCCCACCACCCCTGATCGAAGATATCCTACAGCCACAGGAGTTTGTGACGAACAGTGACGATGTGACGACTTTTTCTCCTACGGAGGGAACAGCAGAAGAATCGTCACTCGCTTCTGAGGGAGAGAATATCGTCACTTCGTCACAAGAACCACCGTAACAGTCGTTTTCAGATTTTTTCATATCGTCACTTTGTAGATGAACATCATCACTAGCTGAAGAACAACTACACGGCGAGAGAAAATTCTTTTTCAGCTGCTGAAACGGCGGAGCCGTTTTCTAAAAGAAACGGAAAGAACAAATGGAAACCGCGCCGGGGCGCGGCGGAAGAAGAGGAAAGTGCATCACGTAAAAGGCAAGCATCGCGGTTGTGTCCACAACCACCGCTTGTCGGGCGGCAGCCCGAACCCACTTTCCAACTTTTGAGACCGCGCGAAGCGCAAATGATCAATGGAGGAACAACAAAATGAAGAATAAAAACATACATATCCGTGTCGATGAAGAGACACATGAGACCATAAAACGGAAGGCGCTGGAATCGTATCTGACCATCTCAGAGTATGTAGTCCAGTGCAGCTTGGGCAAGCAGATCTTTGTTATCCCCGGTCTGGATGAGATGGTTTTGGAGCAGAAACGCATCGGAAATAATCTCAACCAGCTTGCTCATCTGGCCAACGCAGACAAGATTTCTGTCGTGGGATTGGATGAAATGATCGCTGAACATCACAAGCTTACCCAGACTCTGAATGATCTTTTGGAGCGGAGGAGGTGGCGCTGATGGCAACCGTAAACATACTTTCCAACGGAAGTCATCCGGGTGGAGGCGGATTGCAAGCGACACTCGACTATTGCATGCAGGATGAAAAGACAATGTTCAAAGGCCGCAAGCTTGTGTACGGCATGAACTGCTCGGAGCAGGACCCGTATCTGGACATGATGACTACGAAGAAACTGTATGGGAAGACCGGTGGAAGGATGTACTATCACCTGGATCAATCCTTCTCTCCCGACGAGAAAATCACTCCGGAACAGGCTCATAAAACTGCGATTGAATTTGCCGAAGAACAGTTCAAAGGCTATGAAGTTCTCATAGCAACCCACGTGGATGCCCACCACATCCACTCCCATTTTGTGGTGAACAGTGTCAGTTTTGAGAACGGATTGAAGTACCATTCGTCAAAAGACAACATCCGCAAGCTAAGAGAAGCATCTGATTCGATCTGCTTAAAACAAGGTTTCTCTGTTGTGAAACCGAAAGAGCAGAAGAAAACAACGGACATTGGAACGAGGGAATACCGTGTAGCGTGTAGGTCTTCAAGCTGGAAGATGAATCTTATTGTTGCGATCGAAGCCGGAATGCGGAGAGCAAAAACAAAAGATGAGTTTCTGGAGTTTATGAAGAAACGCGGATATGAAGTGAACTGGACAGATACAAGAAAATATATCACCTACACCACCCCGAATGGATACCGGTGCAGGGACATAAGACTACATGAAGATAAATTTCTGAAGGAGGCAATGGAAAATGAATTCAGAATCAGACAAGAGATTGCAAGAAGTGAAACATATTGCGGCTCAGAATTTGGCCGAGGCGCAGAAGCCTACACCATGTTTTATGATCACACAGGAAAACTGGAAGGCACTCCTAACAGGGTTCTACTCTCAACTGGCGCTGATGGAGAAGATGGTTACTCGCGAGCAGATGGCAGCATTCTACGAGGAACTGAGGGAGTACTACGAGAGAAAGTCGGACTGGTTGGATCAGAAAACGGTGGAGATAAAGCGGGAAATGCAGGCTCAGGCGAAGAGTTGGAAGGAAGAGATGGATCGACAGGCTGGGAATCTGAACGAGCAATATGCTTCGGCTTTGGAGGAGACGCAGGAGAAAATGGAGAAAAAGATGCAGGAGAATACGGAGAAACTGTATCACCGGATACTGACGCCGTGTCTGCTTACGACATTGTTAGCAGCAGTGCTTACCTTGCTGCGGATATTATGAGCATCTTCGATTCGAAGCCGAATGAAGATGAGACACCTCAGCCTCATCCTGTAAGAGAACGGAAGAACAGACAAAAAGACGATCGGGATGGTCCGGTCATGAGTATGTAAGAAAGGAGCTTGTCTTATGAAAAGGTACTATAACAACCCCCAATATGATGCGGCGTTTGATCGTTGGCTGAGCACAGTGTCCCGGTTGATGATTAAATATGGGCCGCGCGTTCTTTTGAAGCAGAAATGTGAGAAAACATTGGGTTTGAAAAAGGGCGAAGTTATTGTTCATTCTTCGGCGGATTCAGCTGTGAGAGAACGTCGATTTAGTGGATACAGAAAACGGCTAAAAGAAAGCATTTCTTCGAAGGATAAGAAAAGATAGAAACAAGAGCGATAGGAATTGTGCATTTATGCGTTGCGTACCCTTTGTTATATTGATATAATGTACGCGACGCATAAAGTATAAAGGAGATCGATGACCATGGATTGTAAGACAAAGATAAAGGAACTTCGGGAGATGACAGGAATGAATAGAACAGAGTTTTGCGATTATTTCCAAATCCCGTACAGAACAGTTACTGACTGGGAGAGAGACAATCGTCATGCACCGGAATATGTTCTCCGCCTTCTGGAATACTACATCCGTATGGAGAATCTCATAAAAAACAAGAAGGATGATAAGAATTAACTGCCTCGAATTCGAGGCGATAGAGATAACCGCATTGAATCGCACACGGTTAGAAAGGAAACGATAATATGGCTAACAAACCCATCAAAGACACTATTCACGCTAAAGGATTTGATATCGGTATATACACTACCGATTACGAGAATGAGTTTATATCATTAACGGATATTGCAAAGTACAAGAGCGATGATCCTAACGCAACTATATGTAATTGGATGAGAAATAGAGAAACACTGGAGTTTCTGGGGTTATGGGAACGATTGCACAATCCGGATTTTAAACCCCTCGAATTCGAGGGGTTTAGAAAAGAAGCTGGACTTAATGCATTTACGATGTCGCCTTCAAAGTGGATTAACTCAGTAAATGCAACAGGAATAACATCAAAAGCCGGTCGTTATGGCGGTACTTATGCGCATTCTGATATTGCACTTGAGTTTGCATCTTGGGTATCTGCCGAGTTCAAACTCTATATCATGAAGGACTACCAGAGACTGAGACGAGATGAAAGTAGCAGGCTGTCTCTTGCGTGGAACCTTCACCGCGAGATTGCCAAGCTTAATTACCGTGTCCACACCGATGCAATTAAGGATAATCTGATCCCGCCTGAACTGACACAAACGCAAATCTCATATAAATATGCAAGTGAAGCAGATATGCTTAATGTTGCACTTTTCGGTAAGACAGCCAAAGAATGGCGAGATGAAAATCCTGATAAAAACGGCAATATGAGAGATTATGCTACCCTGAACCAGCTTCTTGTTCTGGCCAATATGGAAAGCTATAACGCAATCCTTATTGAACAAGGTAAGCAGATGTCAGAACGTCTTGTTCTGATAAGAGAGCAAGCTGTTAAACAACTTCAAACACTTGATCAGGTAAGTCTGGATAACTTGCCCAAGCTCCCGGGAGGAGATAGTAATGAAGAAAAATAAAAAGAAATGTTACATCTATACTCGTGTTTCCACGATGATGCAGGTCGATGGTTTCAGTCTTGATGCCCAGAAAAATAAGCTTCGCAAGTATGCTGATTATCAAGATTGGGAGATTGCAGCAGAGTATTCTGACGAAGGTTGCTCCGGTAAGAATATCCAAGGCAGACCCGAGTTTTCACGCATGATGGCTGACATTGAGGAGTGCAAGGATGGAGTCAGTTATGTTCTCGTCTTTAAACTTTCCCGTTTCGGTCGTAATGCCGCTGATGTCCTGAACTCCTTACAGATTATGCAGGACTTCGGAGTGAATCTTATCTGTGTTGAAGATGGTATCGACAGTTCCAAGGATGCAGGTAAGCTTATGATATCCGTTCTTTCTGCTGTTGCTGAGATCGAGAGGGAGAATATCCGAACTCAGACCATGGCAGGACGTGAACAAAAAGCACGAGAAGGAAAATGGAATGGTGGTTTTGCGCCATATGGGTATAAACTTGTTGATGGCAAACTATTGATAGCAGAGGATGAAGTGGAGATTATAACAGTGATATTTGACCGCTATATCCATACAAGAGATGGGATAAACGGCGTAGCGAGTTATCTTAACAATCACGGATATAAGAAGAAATTACGACAAAACAATACTATTTCCGGGTTCTCCTCTGCGTTTGTCAAGGATGTGATTGATAATCCGATATATATGGGAAAGATTGCATATGGGCGAAGAAGAACAGAAAAGAAACTCGGAACCAGAAATGAGATGCATAAAGTGGAACAGTTCGATTTTCCTATCTATGAGGGAGAACACGAGGCAATCATATCTGAGGCGGATTGGAATCTTGCCCAGGAGAAGAGAAAACTAAATGCTTATAAACGACAGAAGGTTCATGATATTGATCACGCACACATTTTGTCAGGTATCCTAAAATGTCCATGCTGCGGAAAAAGTCTTTATGGGAATATGGCTAAGGCACACGGCAAGGATAACAAAACGCGATTCTATTACTACTGCAAGAATACTTTGGGAGCTACCGGTCATAGGTGTGATTTCCGAACGAATATAGAACAGTCTGAGATGAATCAGATGGTGGCTTCTATCATATCCGCTATGGTTACCAGACAGGATTTTAAGGATGCGATTACAGAAAAGATAGGTGCCGCTGTGGATACTAAGGATATGGAAAAGCAACTGATTGTACTACAGGACAACCTGCGCCAATCCGTAGGCACGAAATCGAGCATAGAACGCCAGATGGATAGTCTTGATGTGATGGATCCGCATTATGATCGGAAAATGCTTGATCTGCAGAAGCGACTCGACCTGCAGTACGATACTCTTGTTGACATAGAGAATCAGATGGATGAGACAAAGGAACAAATTAAGCATATCAGACAGGAAAACATTACCGGTTATAACATCTATCAGTTGCTTCTTACCTTCGATGAATTGTATGATGAATTCAATGAAGCGGAGAAAAAGGAATTCATGAGAGCGTTTGTGGAACGTATTGATATTTATCCGGAAAAGCCTGAGAATGGGTGTTGGATAAGGAATATCGTGTTTAATTTCCCGATTCCGGTCAATGGCGAAGAGATAACAGAACTGCCTTTGGAATCTAAAGATACTGCCGAGACGGTGGTACTTTTACGTAGGAAAAAAGTGGATGGATATATTGAAGTAAATCTGGAGACTAATGGGTAAGAAAGTCGAAAGGACAAATCATGGAGATAGAATATAGAGAAGCAACTC
>CAMYWO010000003.1:0-77729 GCA_947302815.1 uncultured Clostridia bacterium
GAGATGACTGCCTGGAAATCACGGACGATCGTCGGGAACGGGTGCGGACCCATGACCGAACCTAAACAGTAGTGTGTATCGGAGATACGTGTTGTCCACTCGCGCATCGCCTCAGAAACGGCATCCTTGAGTGTTCTGGTACCGGTCTTGACCGGAATAACGGTCGCGCCGAGAAGACGCATACGGTACACATTCAGCGCCTGGCGGATCGTATCCTCTTCACCCATGAAGACGACACACTCCATACCAAAGAGAGCAGCAGCAGTCGCTGTTGCTACGCCGTGCTGGCCGGCACCGGTCTCCGCGATCAGACGGGTCTTACCCATCTTCTTGGCAAGGAGTGCCTGTCCGAGAACGTTATTTACCTTATGCGCACCGGTGTGGTTCAGGTCCTCTCTCTTCAGATAGATCTTCGCGCCGCCCAGATCCTCTGTCATCTTCTTCGCGAAGTACAGACGTGACGGACGGTTCGCATATTCGTTAAAGAGCTCCGTGAGTTCACGGTTAAACTCCGGGTCATTCTTATAGTGGTTATACGCTTCTTCGAGTTCGATCACGGCATTCATCAGTGTCTCGGGGATATACTGTCCGCCGTGGATACCGAAGCGTCCTGCTGGATTGGTCATACTGACTCTCCTTTCGTTGTCACCAAAGTGCTTTTCTCCTATCAACATGCCGGCTGAAAATCCGGCACAGGTCCGGTCAATCACGGGTGCTTCTTACCGCATCCACGAAGCCGGCCATCTTCTTCTCATCTTTCCTGCCGTCCGTCTCCACATTCGAGCTGACATCCACAGCAAAGCAGTGCGTCTTTCTGATCGCTTCTCCGACATTTCCCTCGTCGAGGCCGCCGGCCAGGAAATACTCCCGGTCGAAGTCCTTAAGAAGATCCCAGTCAAAGGTCTTTCCCGATCCCATGCCCGAATCGATAAGGACATAGTCTGCCGAACTGTACTTGGCCTGAAGAATCGTAAGCCTTGTCTCCTCCTCAGACTCACCCTTCAGCTGGAAAGCCTTCATGACAGGTTTGTCGGTCATTTCACGGAGAGAATCGATATAGTCTTCGTCTTCATGTCCGTGAAGCTGCGCGATGTCGATTATACCACGGTTCAGAAGATACGACACTTCTTCCGCCGGTTCGTCCACAAAAACACCTACGGCCTTGATGTGCGGATCGAGGATCATGCGGAGCGCGGCGGCAGTATCCGGATCCACGTACCGTTTACTCTTTTCCCAGAAAACGAATCCGATGAATTCCGGACGGATCCTGTTTGCCGCCTCGATATCTTCAGGTCTGCTAAGACCGCAGATTTTGATCTTCGTACCGTTCATTTCTTACTTCAGACCTTTCAGTTCAGCAAGTCTTCCTGTCTTATCTTCCGCTCTCATCAGTGTCTCTCCGACGAGTACCGCGTCAGCGCCGATCTCACGGAGTTTCTTAACATCCTCCGGAGTAGACACGCCGCTCTCCGAAACAAAGAGTATGTCATCCGGGATGAGTTTTCTGAGCTTTCTGCTGTTCTCGGTATCGACCGTAAAATCCTTAAGGTTTCTGTTATTGACGCCGATGATTCGTGCGCCGATATGAAGCGCCTTCTTAACTTCTTCGTCGTTATGTGTCTCGACCAGTGCCGAAAGACCGAGAGAATCCGAGATCTTCAGATACTCGCCTGCAGTCTTTTCATCCAGGATCGACATGATCAGAAGTACTGCCGATGCGCCCAGGACCTTCGCCTCATAGATCATGTAAGGATCTACGGTGAAGTCTTTTCTAAGGCACGGGATCTTCACTTCAGAAGCGATCTCCTTAAGATATTGATCCGCACCTAAGAACCACTTCGGTTCCGTAAGAACGGAGATACAGTCTGCGCCTGCCGCTTCATAGGACTTCGCAATCTCAAGATACGGGAAGTCGGGAGCGATCAAACCCTTTGACGGAGAGGCCTTCTTGCACTCACAGATAAAAGCAATATCCGGATTTGCGGCAAGTGCTTTTTCAAAGGAAAAAGACTGATCGGCCATCGCCTCTGCTCGGGCTTTCATCTCTTCAAAAGAGACCTTCTCCTTCGCGATTGCGACGCGTTCTCTTGCGTGATCTGCCAGCTGGTCGAGGATCGTCATAACTTATGCCTCCGGACGGTTGCTGACTTCGATCAGCTTGTTCAGGGTTTCCATAGCCTTACCGGAATCAATGATCTCGGCTGCGAGCTTAACGCCTTCCTTCATGGAAGAAGCCTTGCCGCCGATGTAGAGGGATGCACCTGCGTTCAGGAGGACCGCTTCTCTCTTCGGGCCCTTCGCACCGGAAAGGATGTCTCTTGTGATCTGTGCATTTTCTTCCGGAGTACCGCCGACGAGTTCATCCTTCGAGCATGTCTTAAAGCCGAAGTCTTCCGGTGTGATCGTAGTCGTTCTGAACCAGCCGTCATTGATCTCGCAGATCTTTGTCGGGCAGCTCATGGAGATCTCATCGAGCTTATCCATGCCGTAAACGACCATACCGCGCTTGATGCCGAGTTCTACGAGAACCTGTGCCAGCGGCTCAACAAGATACTCATCGTACACGCCGAGAAGCTGCATAGAAGGCTTGCCAGGGTTGGTCAGAGGCCCGAGAATATTGAATACGGTTCTGAAACCGAGTTCTCTTCTGATTGCACCTACATACTTCATGGAAGTGTGATACTTCTGTGCAAAGAAGAAGCACATGCCGACTTCCTTCAGAAGTTCGACACACTTTGCCGGGCTCTGGTCGATATTTACTCCGAGTGCCTCGAGGCAGTCCGCGGTACCGCACTTAGAAGATGCTGCGCGGTTACCATGCTTGGCAACCTTCATGCCGCCCGCCGCTGCAACAATTGCGGATGTGGTGGAGATATTGAAAGAACCTGCGTTGTCTCCGCCGGTACCGACGATCTCGAATACGTCCATACCTGTCTCGACCTGTGTCGCGTGCTCACGCATCGCAGCAGCACAGCCTGCGATCTCTGCGGTGGTCTCTGCTCTTGCGCTCTTTGTGGAAAGAGATGCGAGGAATGCGGCATTCTGTGTTGCCGTGGTCTCACCACTCATGATCTCGTTCATTACTGCATAGGCCTCATCGTATGTGAGGTCTTCTTTGCTTACGATCTTAACAATTGCTTCTTTAATCATTTTCATTATCTCCTTTACTGTTTACTTCCGCGCGGGGCGGGTGACTCTCTGTTTTCTTATTTCGTTTTTCAAGGTCTTCTCAACGGAGGAAGTTCTCGAGGATCTTCTTTCCGATCGGGGTCAGGATCGACTCCGGATGGAACTGTACGCCGTAGATCGGATACTCCGTATGCTCTACGGCCATGACCTCTCCGTCACCAAGAGTTCTTGCAGTGACCTTGAGTTCCTTCGGAAGCGTTGTTTCATCAACTGCCAGTGAATGATATCTTGCCACCTGCGCCGTCTTCGGGCAATGCTTAAACAGGAGAGCGTTAATATCCAGTTCGGTTTCTGAACGTTTTCCGTGCATCAGTTCTTTTGCATAGGTAACAGTTGCGCCGTATGCCGCGCAGATCGCCTGGTGACCGAGGCACACACCCAGGGTCGGGATCTCTTTACTGATGGTCTTTGCGACCTCCATGATGACCCCTGCATCCTCCGGTCTTCCCGGGCCCGGGGAAAGGATGATGCGCCTCGGGTTTAACGCCTTAATTTCTTCTACGGTCATCTCATCGTTACGGATCACTTTGATGTCCGGATCGATGGTGCCGACGAGCTGGTAGAGGTTATAGGAAAAACTGTCGTAGTTATCAATAAGCAGGATCATAAGTCAGCCTCCTGTGCAAGTTCGAGAGCGCGAAGAGAAGCTTTCGCTTTGTTCAGGCACTCCTGGTATTCTTTCTCCGGATCGGAATCGGCTACGATGCCGGCACCGGATCTTACAAATACTTTTCCATTCTTCTTATATGCGATCCGTATCGCGATACATGTGTCCATGTTGCCTGTAAAATCGATGTATCCGATCGCACCGCCGTAGATGCCGCGCTTGTTGTTCTCAAGCTCTGCAATCAACTGGCAGGCACGGATCTTCGGTGCGCCGGAAAGTGTTCCTGCGGGAAGCACTGCAGCAATGGCATCGAGCGCATCGTACTCCGGACGGATCACGCCGCGAACGGTGGAACCGATGTGCATGACGTGGGAATATCTCTCGATCGAGTGAAGCTTCTCAACTTCAACGGAACCGAAGTTACTGATCTTACCGAGATCGTTTCTTCCGAGGTCAACAAGCATATTGTGCTCGGCAAGTTCTTTCGGATCGGAAAGAAGTTCCACTTCCAGCGCCATGTCTTCCGCACGGGTTGCGCCTCTCGGACGTGTTCCGGCAAGCGGGAATGTGTGAAGAATGCCGTTCTCAAGCTTAACAAGTGTCTCCGGAGAAGCGCCAGCCACCTCTACGTCCGTTCCCGAGAAATAGAACATATACGGACTCGGGTTGATTGTTCGAAGCACGCGGTAAGTGTTCAGGAGGCTTCCTTCAAACGGTGCCTCAAGACGGTTGGAAAGAACGATCTGGAAAATGTCACCCTCGAAGATGTGGTGCTTTCCCTTCTCAACCATCTCACAGAACTGATCCTTCTCGAAAAGCGCCTTGACCTCGCCGAGAAGTTTTCCGGGCTTTTCTTCGGACTTTTTTCCGTTATGGATGAGGTCTGAAAGATACTTCAGCGTCTTTACCGCAGCGTCGTAATTCTTTTCGATCTGCTCATCGGAGAGAGTCTTCTCGCCGTCAGTGATCTTCATGTTCTCGATCAGGACGATCTTCTGCTTTAAGTTATCGAATGCGATGACCTTATCAAAGAGCATAAGATCTACATCCTTAAACTCTTCGGAGTCTTCTACATTGGCTCTTACCGTCGGCTCGCTGTATCCGAGATAGTCGTAGGAAAAATAACCTACTAGACCACCTGTGAAGGACGGAAGATAGGGAAATCTCGGGCTCTTATATTCGGAAAGGATGTTGCGGAGAACTTCTTCCGGATCCTCGGTATGGATCGTCTCATCTCCGATCGTCATGTCACCGTTACTGCAGGTGATGGAGAGCTTCGGCTCAAAGCCCAGGAATGTGTAGCGTCCCCAGGTCTCATCCGCCTGTGCGGACTCGAGCATGTAGCAGTGGGTCGAGACATTCTTCAGGATGCGCATCGTCTCGATCGGTGTGGTGAAGTCGGAAAGGATCTCAACACTTACCGGAACGACACTGTAGGCGTTCTTCTTCGCGATTTCCTTTACTTCTTCAAGCTTCGGCAAAATATTCATTTTTGTCCTCCTTCCTGTTCGAGGGGGAACAAAAAAGCCCTCGACAGTTCTATTTCTGTCAAGGGCGAATGTACATGTCTTGCACTATCCGCGGTGCCACCTTGCTTCACGGTATGACCCGTGCTCTTAGCGAGATACCAACATATCCCCGTCAATTTACGTCTGACTAAACGTCGCAGAATACTCTGGGTTTACCATTTGACTGCGCCCTCAGCGGTCCATTTGACAACTTGTTTCTCACCTGATTCTCAGCATCGCAGGCTCTCTGTAGAGGCATCACTGCCGTTATCTCCGCGTCAACGGTTTGTTCCATATTCAATTGTAGCGATAATAGCACAACAAAAAAGTGCTTGTCAATACATGGGTAGTACGATTCTATCAGACCGCGCCCGAGGCCACTGAAGAAAACATAAGAAGCGTGATTCCGGCAAAGAACATGATTCCGGAAAGGCATCCGCCGATGATGAATCTCGTCGCCTTGTGGTGTTCCCTGTCGATCAGCATCATGGCGGTAACGATCAGTACCGGTGCCGCGCAGGAAAGGAACAGATACGAGCCCATCAGCTGCACCATATCGACTTCATTGAGATCTGCAGTTTTGCCGGAACTGATCATCTGACCGAGATAGCCGAGGACGACAGAGACGAAGTTGTTCCCGAAGTGAAGGATCATCGGAAGCAGGATATTGTTCTTCTTGACCATGACATACGAGAGCATCGCGCCGAGCACTGCCGTGTTCAGAAAGCGCAGCGGAGACCAGTGCATGATGCCGAAGAAAATTCCCATGATCAGGACGATCACCCAGTCCTTCTTGATGCTTCGGAAGTGCGAAAGCACGCACCCTCTTTCCATGGCTTCCTCGCAGATCGCAGGAAGTATCGCCACGATCAGGATGAGCATCGGAAGATTCATATTCCCGTAGATATATTCACTGAGTCCCGTAACCTCGGCACGGTAGGATTTCGGAAGGACTGCCAGAGAGAACCCGACACAAAGAAGGCTCAGCATGAAGCCTGCAGCGCCAAGGATCGCGGTTCCGAAAAACTCGGCGACCGTGAACTTCTTCATCGGGAACATTTCTTTCAGTTTTACCTTACGGATAAGACAGTAGAAAACGGCCACCACAAGGAACATCAATTCAGAACAGACGAGTCCCGCAATACCGAGATTCCTCTGCATCCAGGCGCCCGCAGTCAGGAACAGCACAAGAAAACATATCTGGGCAACAAAGCCCATCCATGGCCTCAGTTTCTTCTGATTCGAAAGCTGTTCCATCGTCTGAATCTCCTTTTCATCAAATATCAGTCTGCCCGTTTCCGGCGTTTACAGTCTTTCCCGAGGTCATACTTTTATCACGCTTCCGTGATAAAAGTATGGTGCTATAAGTTTATCACTAGATAGCCCTTACCATAACACAAACAATGCAAAATGAAAGAAGAGTCAGTAAATAACTGACTCTTCTCTCAGATTTCAACAAATTACAACCCTAACAGTAGAAGCCTGATTCTCACTGTACTCCTAAATAGGCCATAAATGCCTTATGGAACAGGTACAGTGCTCTACAGAAGTTCTGTGCATCCTCCCCGTAGGAATCATCACTGATGACATTATAGCAGTATGTCATCGGATTGTAGGTTACCTTGTAGTTCTCACCGTTTACGGTTACCGTCAATTCGAGATCCGTATCCAGTTCCGCTGCATTGATTCCACGGATACGTGCAATCTGATAGCCGTCTTTAGTAGATCTCTGAACGACTCTGCTGCCACAGCTGAAGGTCAGCTTGGCATCGCTCTTGAAGTACAGAGAAAGCGTCGTCTCCGACTTCAGTGAAAGAGTTGCTCCCTCAAAGCTTACGCCATCCGGAAGAGTTGTTCCGGCCGGATCATACGGCTTATTGATCAGATCTGCGGTAACACCGGAAAGAATCTTCTCATCATCCGAAAGCTCTGAATTCGCGAGGTCACCCGTATTCACATTAAAATACTTCTGCGCAGAAGCACCATAGTTCAGAAGTGCTTTTACCAGGCGGATCGTCTTGGCATCGTATTTACCCTCCTCTGCAGAGAGAATATACGAAGCATACTCTTTTACAGAATATGTGTAGACCTCTCCTACGCGGTCTGTATCCACGAGCTGTGCGGAGATTGTGCCCGTCATGTCTTTCGCGGCCACCTTACACTTAAAGATGTAGTAGGTCTTACCATCGATCTCGACCGGCTTATCCACCACCTCGCTGACCATGACTGTCTGAGTATCAGTTTTGCTGCCATTAGGAACCGTGAAAACCATCTTGGCAGTCGCACTGTTAAGGATGCTCTGATCAAGTTCCATGTAGAAATTAACGGCAATATCACCATCCAGACTTACTGTGTATCCCGCCAGGTTCTCTCCTAACTTATCATCAGGCATAAGGAACGGAAGCGCAACATCATCAATATTCAGTCTGTACTGGTCAGTTACATCAAAGTGTCTGATTGCGACATAGACATTCTTTCCGCTGAAGTTGCTGAGATCACCGGTATATTCAGTCCATTTATTTGTAGATGTGTATTCAGGCGAAATCTGCGTCCACTCATCGAGATCAATACCCTCCGTAAGATCGACATTATCTACTTCCGCCGCATAGAGAGCAAATGTCTCATAGTAATACTCCTTATCCTGTCCGATTGCCCAAACGGCTACCGTCTTTGTTCCATTCGGATCAACAACACCGGAAGGAGCTATTGCCCAGTTATCCGGAGTTAATGGGCCTTGATAATTGATATAGGACTCAGAGTAAATAACCGCTCCCTCGTCTCCGGAATGCGTTTTTATTCCTTCAGTATTCAAATTTGTTAACCAGTTGTTTCCATCTCCATCACTATCGATGAAGATCCATCCATCATCTTCAGGCTCAGAAGTAAAATCATAATACACCGCGTAATCCCACTGTGCATACAAGTCAATAGAATACGCTCTTCCGATTTCCTCACCTGGCATATAGGAATCTCCCTGCCCGTCCGCTTGCGTATTCCAGCCTGCGAAAAGATAGTGCGGACGGAAGAACGGATTTCCTGCAACCTCGTTTGTGTCCTGATTAAAATCCTCTATAAATGTTTGATCAGAACCGTCATTTGAATGATAGGTCACATGGTCACCGGCCTCCCACTGGGCATACAGCACCATATCACCGGAGATACTGATGATTTCAGAATCGGCATATGCTTCTCCCAGACCATCTGCCTGTGTATTCCATCCTGCAAACACATATCCTGCTCTGGTAAACGGATTCTTGGGAAGAGTAAATGTGTCCATATTGGAAACTACACATCTAACATCACTTTCATCACTTCCGTTTGATTTCAGCGTAACAAACGCACTTCCATCTGTCGTATAAATCTTAAGAGTATTCTTATATTCTGTCACTGCACTTTCGATGTTCCCGGGTTCTACATAATAAGAATCCGTATAATAAAATCGTGTGCAATTGAAATCCGTTTGATAAATAGAAAAATAGAAATCGTCTGAAACATATGACCCTGACTCATCAATGAAGATGACCAAAAGATTCTTGGAAGTGTCATGATGATATGTTTGGTTAAACGGAATTACTGACCAACCTGCGCCTTTGAATGAAAAAGTACCATCAAAGACCAGTTCCGCATTCTCTAAAAACCCTTCCTCATCCGAAGGATTCATCTCGGCGAGATCGGCAAGAGTTGTATCTAAAAGATACACTTTTCCTCTTCGAGAAGCCGTTCTGTCAGATAAAAGATTAATTGCTATTGCTTCAATCTCCGAGCAGTATCCGATTTCATCAGCCATGTAGATCTGTTCAGAGAAACTGTAAGCATAACGCAGAAGGAATGGAAGGGCCGTTGCTGACGTTTCGTTTTTTCCTACTATGAAAGATCTGTTTTCATTCTTCCACATAGCATAAAGAGTCAAATCACTATCCAGTGTTAAAACGTCTCTAAGTGAATATACAGTTCCGGATCCGTTAGATTCAGTATTCCATCCTATCAATGTATACCCATCGCGGGAGAACTCCTCACATTCCAAAACCACGTCTTTTGCCGGATCAAAATCCTGCTCAGCAGAACTTCCTGAACCATCATTAGCCATATAAGTAATCGTATTCAATTTGACCCATTCAGCATAAAGCGTCGTATCCCCGGTCAGTTCGATACTTTCTTCAGGATTATAATGGGTACCATTACCCTCAGGATCAGTATTCCAGCCTACTAATGCATACCCGTTACGAGAAAAAACATTACCTGCCAGTTTCACTTTTTCAACCGGATCAAAATTCTGCTCAGAAGATGCATCTGTACCATCATTTGCCAGATAAATAATCGTACTCATTGTGGTCCATTCCGCATACAATATCGTATCTCCGGTAAGTTCGATACTGGCTTCAGAATTATAATGGGTACCGTTACCCTGAGGATCAGTATTCCAGCCTACGAAAGCATACCCGTCGTGGGAGAAAAGCTTACCTGCCAGTTTCACTTCTTTAGTCGAATCAAATTCCTGCGTAGAAGAATTCTCTGATTCATCGTTTGCCATATAGGTTATCGTATTTAATTTGTACCATTCCGCATAAAGTGTCGTATCCCCGGTCAACTCGATCGGATCTCCGGCATCATAATGGGTTCCATTTCCCTCCGGATCAGTATTCCAACCATGTAATGCATATCCGGGATAAGAGGGCGTGTAATTTCCAACATTTGCATCTATAGCAAGCATGCGTATACTCATCGAAGATCCTGAACCATTATTATATACATACGACAGCGTATATTCAGGTATAGAAGAAGAAAACAACCGCAGTGTATTTTTATATGATTGTGAATAACCACTACCGAGTGTATCGCCGGGTTTTACTGCACCCGAATCGGTAAATCTAAATATTGCACTGGTCTTACCGCCAGGATAGGTATCAAACTTCGCATAATTATATGTATAACTTCCTGTCTTATTGATTACGATAACCATCAGGTTATCGGTCGTTTCTCGTGTAAAGGATCTATCCAATTGTAAATACATCCACCCAGTTTTTGCAGGGTTCATCGTTCCGCTGTAAACTAATGTAGCATTGTCGATCAACATTACATCATCCGAGTCTTCAAAACTGTCTTTATCCGTATTCAGAAGATAGATGTCACAATTTGCATCCATATCGCCGGCTCGATTCACCTTAAAACCTATTACTGAAATCTCCGTAATATTCCCAAGTTCTCCAGCTGTGTAAATCTGCTCAGAATAACTATAATTGTATAACAGCTTAACGGGCAGTGAATCTGAAACATCTGTAGTTTCCGCATCCTTGCCGAGCTCCACATACTGGATTTCCCCATCAGCATTCACTACGCCTGACTTTCCTGTCAGACATGAGAGAAGCTGTACCGGCAAAGCCGTAATTGTCATCGACAGTGCCAGCATCAGGGCAACCGCGATCCTCTTTGTTCTACCTCTCATAGCAACCTCCTTGACATAAAAAAGCACAAAAACATATCCTGTTTTGGTCCTAATAAATCAAGAATATTTTACCACGATGAAAGAATACTGCCAACAAAAATTGAAGAGTCAGCTAAAAAGCTGACTCTTCTTTCAGATTTCAGTGAATTACTGCCTTAAGCATCAACGCTTCCTCAATGAGAAGCCTGCATCCTTCTGTTCTTATAAGCAGGCCATAAATGCCTTATGGAACAGGTACAGCGCTCTACAGAAGTTCTGTGCATCCTCCCCGTAGGAATTATCACTGAGGACATTATAGCAGTACGTCATCGGATTGTAGGTTACCTTGTAGTTCACACCGTTTACAGTTACTGTCAATACGCGATCCTCGTCCAGTTCCGCAGCGTTGATTTCACGGATACGTGCGATCTGATAGCCGTCTTGAGTCGATTTCTGAACGGGCTTGCTGCCGCAGCTGAAGGTCAGCTTGGCATCACTCTTGAAGTACAGGGAAAGAGTGGTCTCCGACTTCAGTGAAAGAGTTGATCCCTCAAAGCTTACACCAGCCGGAAGATTTGTTCCGGACGGATCATACGGCTTATTGATCAGAGCCGCGGTAACAGCGGAAAGATTCCTATCCTGAGCGGAAAGCTCTGAATTAGCGAGGTTATCCGTATTCACATTGAAATACATCTGCGCAGAAGCACCATAGTTCAAAAGTGCTTTTACCAGGCGGATCGTCTTGGCATCATATGTGCCTTCCTTCGCGGAAAGAAGGTAAGATGCATACTCTTTCACAGAATACGTGTAGATGTTTCCTTCGAGATCCGTATCCAGGATCTGCGCGGTGATTGTGCCCGTCATGTCTTTCGCAGCCACCTTGCACTTAAAGACGTAGTACGTCTTACCATTCATCTCGACCGGTTTATCCGCCACCTCGCTGACCATGATCGTCTGAGTATCGGTGTTACTGCCATTAGGGACCGTGAAAACCATTTTTGCAGTCGCACTTTCAAGGACACTCTGATCAAGTTCCATATAGAAATTAACGGCAATATCACCATCCAGACTTACTGTGTATCCCGCCAGTTTCTCGGCGAACACATCCTCGGCCATAAGGAACGGAAGCGCAACATCATCGATATTCATGCTGTACTCGTCCGTTACATCAAAGTGTCTGATCGCAACATAGACATTTTTCCCGCTGAAGCTACTGAGATCACCGGTATATTCAGCCCAATCAGTTGTAGTTGTGTATATGGGCGAGATCTGTGTCCATTTAGTGGGATCAATATCTTTCGTAAGATCGACGTTTTTCACTTCCGCCGCATAGAGTGCAAATCGCTCGCGGAAATAAGTACCATCCTGTCCGATTGCCCAAACGGCTACTGTCTTTGCTCCATTCGGAGCAACTACACCGGCAGGAGCAATTGCCCAGTTGTCCGGATGTAATGCTCCTCCACTAACGTAGGACTCAGAGTAAATAACCGATCCATCCGCCTCTTGTCCGGAATGCACTTTTCTATCAGAATTAAAGCCGGTCTTCCAGTTATATCTATCTCCATCATGATCGACAAATATCCATCCGTCACCTTCAGGGTTCGAAGAAAAATCATAATACACCGCGTATTCCCACTGTGCATACAATTCTATACCATTCTGTGTTCCGATTACCTGACCGGGCATATAGGAAACTCCCTTTCCGTCTGCCCTCGTATTCCAGCCTGCGAAAATATAGTGCGGGCGGAAATACGGGTTATCTGCAGTTTTGACAGAACCCTGATTCAGCTCCTCAGCAAATGTCTGATCAGAACCGTCATTTGAATGATAGAGCACCTGGTTGCCCCTCTGCCACTGGGCATAAAGCACCATACCACCGGAGATACTGATGGTTTCATGATTGGAATAAGATGTTCCCTTTCCGTCTGCCCGTGTATTCCATCCTGCAAACTCATATCCGGCTCTGGTAAACGGATTCTCGGGAAGAGTAAGCTCGGTCATATTGGTAACCGGATAGCGAACATCACTATCATCACTTCCGTTTGATTTTAGCGTAACAAACGAAGTTCCATCTGCCGCATAAATCTTAAGAGTATTTCTGGTATATGAGGTTCCGGTTTTGACGATTTCGCTATCGGCTTTACCGGGTTCTATAGGCTGAACATCCGTATAATAAGCCTTTGTAGCATTGCCGTTCGTTTGATAGACAGAAAAATAAGTATGTGCATAAGTATATTTTCCCGTCTCATCAATGAGGATGACCAGAAGATTCTTGGTCGTGTCATGATTATATGTACGTTCAAACGGGATCACACACCAGCCGATGTCATCGAATGGGAAAGTACCATCGAAAACCTTAACCGCATTCTGCAAAACCCGAGCTTCGTCCGAAGAGCTCAGCTCGGTGAGAGTTGTATCCATAAGATACAGTCTGCCTCTTCGGGGAATCGACATTTCATTTTCAACATTAAAAGCGATCGCTTCGATCTTCGAACAGCCTCCGATCTCTTCAGCCGGGTAGATCTGTTCGGAGAAACTGTATTTATAATCTACACAGAGCGGAAGACCATTGGCCGTCGTTTCGGTTTTCCCTACAACGAATGATGTGTTTTCATTCTTCCACATCGCATAAAGCGTTAAATCACTATTCAGAGTAAAAGGCTCATTGCATCCATATACTGTTCCGGATCCATTAGAAGCAGTACTCCATCCGATCAATGTATACCCGTCGCGGGAGAAGATCTTACCTGCCAGTTTTACTTCTTCCGTCGGATCAAATGTCTGCTCAAAAGAAGCATTTGTACCATTATTTGCCTTATAGGTAATCGTCTTTCTTCCGGTCCATTCCGCATACAGCGTCGTATCCCCTGTCAGGGCGACACTTTCTCCGGCATTATAATGGATACCGTTACCATTGCGATCAGTATTCCAGCCTGCAAAAATATACCCGTCGCGGGAGAAAATCTTTTCTTGCAGGGTTACTTCTTCAGTCGGATTAAACAGTTGTTCAAAAGCTGTATTCGTACCATTATTTGCAACATAGGTAATCTTCTTCAATGCGACCCATTCCGCATAAAGTGTCAAATTCCCGGTCACGCTGATACTGGCTCCGGCATCATAATGCGTACCGTTACCCTGAGGATCAGTATTCCAGCCTGTACAAGCATATCCGTCGCGGGAGAAAATCTTACCTTTCAGTTTTACCTGCGTAGTCGGATCATAAGCCTGCGAAGATGAATTATTCGTCCCATCGTTCGCCATATAAGTAATCGTATCCGCGTCGTTCCACTCTGCATAGAGTGTCACATTCCCGGTCATTTCGATCGAGTCTCCGGGATAATAACGGGTTCCGTTACCATTACGGTCAGTATTCCAGCAACGGAATGTATGTCCGGCATATGCGGGAGTGATATCTCCAACATGTGCGTCTAAATCTACGGCAAAGAAACTTACATCTATTGAAGTTCCTGTATTGTTATTAAAATCATACGTCAGCGTATACTTTGGTATAGGAGAAGAAAACAGCCGCAGCTTATTCTTATACCCGACCGAAGAAGAAGTGCCGGTTAAATCACCGGGGTTTACTTCACTACCATCGAGAATTCTAAACATGGCGCAGTCACTGCTACCGCCATAGCAATCAAAAATCACATAATCATCTGTATATTTTCCGGTTTTGTTGATTACGATAACCATCAGGTTTTTGTTTGTATCTCGAGTAAAGGATCGATCCAGCTGCACATACATCCACCCGGTCTTGCTGGTTTCCATCCATCCGCTGTAAACCAGGGTAGCATCGTCGAGCAGCACTACATCTCCCGTATTTGAAAAACTGCTCTTGTCTGTATTAACAAGATAGATGTCCCCGGTCGCATTCTTAGAGGCGGCCTTGTTTATCTTAAAGCCCATTGCCGAAATGGTCGAAACACCGCTCAGTTCATCCTTCGTATAAATCTGCTCAGAAAAGCCATAATCATAATACAGGCAAAGCGGACAATAATATGACTGATAAGTATTTTGCGAATTTGTGCCGATTTCCGTATACTGGACCCCTCCGGCAGCATTCACTACGCCCGACTTTCCTGTCAGGCATGAGAGCAGCTGTACCGGCATTGCCGTAATTGTTATAGCCAGTGTCAGAATCAGGGCAACCGTTATCCTCTTCATTCGTCCCATCATAGAAACCTCCCCACACCAAAAGAGCAAAATTCATCCTGATTTTGCTCTTTTGAAATCAAGATTATTCTATCACGTGGAGCATATACTGCCAATCAAAAAGACTTGTCATATGTAGTCCATAAACACCTGATTGGCAAGATCGACGCCCTTCTCGGTCAGACGGTAGATCCCGTCCTCAAACTCGACAAGTCCGGCGTTCATTTCTTTTTCTATTTCCGCGCCAAATGCACTTGCTACGGTCATCCCGAATTTACTCCGGAAAGCCTCATCGCCCACGCCGCTTCCCGTTCTGAAACCGAGCATCATATACTCTTTCCTTCTATCTTCTTCGGAGAGTATCTCTTCCGGGATCAGGACATCGCGCTTCTTCACTTCCGGAGCTCTCATCGCCTGCAGATAATCATCTAATGTCTCGGCATGACGGCCGCGCTCAGATCCGATATAGTAGTGTGCGCCGGCGCCGAATGCGTAGTAGGGCTCGGCTCTCCAGTACATCGAGTTGTGCCTGCTCTCATATCCCGGGAGCGCCATGTTGCTGATCTCATAATGGATGAACCCGTTTTTCTTGAGTCTGGAAACTACAATATGGTACATCGCGCGGTCTTCTTCCTGCGTGACATACTTCTCGATGTCACCGTTATATCTTTCATACATCGGCGTACCTTCCTCGAGGATCAGGGAATAAAGCGAGATATGCGGAATTTTGTTTCCGAGGAAGAAATTGAGTGTGTCTCTCACGCTGTCCATCGTCTGACCCGGTATACCGAGCATCATGTCACAGGAGATGTTCTCAAAGCCTGCGTTCTTCGCATCTGTTACGGCTTTCTTTGCAGCTGCCGAATCATGGATCCTTCCGAGGGTCTTAAGAACATTATCATCGAGGCTCTGGATACCTAATGACAGACGGTTTATCCCGGCTTCACGGAATCCGGAAAGTTTCTTCCCGTCAATCGTTCCGGGGTTAGCTTCGAGTGTGATTTCACACATATCTGAAATCCCGAAAACCTCACGCAGTGTATCAAGGATCGTCTTTATCTGTTCAGGCGAAAGAAGTGACGGTGTGCCGCCTCCGAAATAGATCGTCTGAAGGGACTTCTTTTCCGTTTCGAACCACTTCGGCGAAAGGCGTATCTCTTTACAAAGAGCTTCGACATACTCCCCGATCCGGTCGAGGCACGACGGGAAAGAAAGAAAGTCGCAGTATGCACATTTTTTTACACAGAAAGGCACATGGATATATACCGAAGACGGAGATACTTCGGAGCACACAGCGGAAGAATGAGGACAGGTCTCAGGCATGAAGCACCTGCTTCACTGCGCCGGTCAGCGCGAGTTCGAACTTTTTAAAACTCGGCGATACATTATTTGCGGGAAGCATGTACTTCGAGATCTTCTCCGCCCATGTCGCCTTATACTGTCCGATGGCGGGATAACCGATTTTCTTGATACGATGAGACTGTTCTCTCAGAACAACGTCACAGAGCACTTCCCACGTACCGCATATACTGTCCTGTTCGTATTCAGAAAGACGTTCCAGATCCGCTTCCGGATAGGCCATGAGGAGCGCATTTCTGTCCGCAAGCATCCAGCTCTCCATCTCTTCGACAGAGATCGCAATGACCGTCGACAGGTCTCTCGCGTAACGGCGGCAGGTATCCTTCAGGCGGCTGATCAGTTCTTCCGGATCGTGCTCATCGGAATCGATGCAGACGATCACGATGGTGTCCGTTCCGGCATAAACTTTATCGTAAGCACGGAGTTTCGCCGGGAGCAGTTCAAGAAGGCCTGCAGCCAGCGGCTCAGGCTTCTCATCGGGATGGCTCGGCCAGTACCCGCAGCCGCGATGAGGCCGAAGGAAACTGGTAAAGTCCGATGTATATTGTTTTATGATACAGTTCGTCAGACGCTGCAGAACAACGCCGCCGGATCTGTCTTCACTTAGTATTTCTACCCGCATCGAGGAAGTCATTCCTTTCTGTCATCACTCAGTTGTCAAAATGTCCCGCATACCAGATCGCGCCCATGCCGACGCCCTGCTCATAGAGTTCCTGCACGATCGGGATCGAACCTGCGCAGCGGATCTCGATCTGGTCTTCCCATGTCGTGTCACCTCTGCTGAATACCCAGATCTCGGACGGCGAGAGGTTCTCCAGGATATACGGATTATGTGTCGTGAAAATGATCTGGCATCCCGGGAACCGGATCGAATAATTCCTCATCTCGGATGCAAGGATATCGAGCATATCGTGATAAAGTCCCTCATCCGGAGACTCCACCAGGATCAGGGGTTTCGGATCCGGATCAGACAGAAGGAGCAGGAACAGAGCTAGCATATCCGGCTTCTTAAAGTGCTTCAGTACTGCCTGTTCATCCTTATCGTGAAGACTCGGGATCGCCTCCATAAGTTTACTCAGGATCATCTTATATTCACCGGGTCGCTCCTGCTTGAGATACATAAGCACATTTCGCGCATTCGATCCCGCGCTGTTTAAGTGCTTGTGCCCGCCCGGAGCCATATCTTCGGGGATCTGCGAAGTCTGGTCCTTCTTAAAGCTGACGAAGAACCATCTCATGATCTCTCTATATGTTCTGTTCGTGAAATAGAACTGCTTGAGCGCACCATACGCGTGCAGTGCGGAAGTCTGAGAATCATTCATCTCACCTTCCTGCTTTTCGCCCTTGAGCAGCACGAAACCGACGCCCTTTTTGAAGGAGAGGATATCCTTCGGCTCGTCCATGCCTTCACGCCACAGCCGCAGCACTTCTTCTTCGAAGTGCGGTTTGCCGTGAATATTCGCGCCGATCACGAGCCGGTAATCGATGTAGGTCGTATCCTTTTCCTGCGGGTCATAAAACTTGAAGCACAGCGTCGCCGTCATCGGCTGTTCTTTATCTCCGAGAAGGTTGGAAAAACCGTTTCTTCCCGACTCGGTCGAGGCGACCGCCGGGCCCTTGATGACCGCACCCTGCACGAACGACAGGAACGAGAAAAACATCGACTTTCCGGAGTGATTCCTGCCGATCAGCGCCTCGATCCCGTTCAGGGGATATGCGATATCGACACCCGCCTGTAAAGCAAGAGATGACTGCCCGGGATCCTTCCGGATATCATCCAGAAGCGCACCAATGCAGTCATCTTTAAATAGTCCAAAGTTTTGAATATGAACACCCAGTAACATCTGTTCACCGCCTATTCTCTTTGAAGGCCTACTCCTCTCATGTAAAAGCACCGGTGCTTTTACTTAAGAAGAAACATGTTACTGTTATTTTAACTCTTTTTTGTCCTTCTGGATACGTACCAGAATATCTGTCAGTTCGTTTTCGAGTTCAGTCAGTCTCTTTCTCGCATAATCGATCGAACGGGAGTAGATCTCCTCAGACTGCTGGTTCGCTTCCGCCAGGATACGGTCGCTCTGTTCCTTGGCAAGGAGTGTGACCTGATGCTCGTCGACCATGATGGCCTGACGCTGCTCAGATTCACGAAGGATACTCTCGGCCTTCTGGCGTGCAGAGGCAACTACCTGACGCTGACGGTCGACGATCCACTTGGCCTGCTGGACTTCCGACGGGAAGCTCGCGCGGATCTGCTTGATCCAGTAGAGTACATCGGCACGGTCGACGATGCAGTTATCGGAGAACGGCACACCCTTGGCCTGTTCTACGGTCGCCTGCAGCTGGTCGAGCAGCTCGTAAAGATCCTTATCTGTTGTTCTCACATTTCCATCCGGCATATGAAAAACCTCCTAAAAACATTTCGAAAATTACTTATCTGACTGCTTAGACTGCAGTTTTTTATGTACCATCTCTTCGATCTCCGGCACGCACATTCTGGAGATGTCGCCGCCATAGTATGCAACTTCTTTGATGATGGACGAACTGGTGAATGCCAGGTCCGCTCTGCATGGCAGGAAGATGACCTGATAGTCGGGGAACATGAGCGTATTGGCTGCGTTCATCTCCGCCTCATAGCGGAAGTCCGACTCACTCCGAAGCCCTCTGACTACGGCGGAAGCCCCCAGTTCTCTATACACGTCGACAAGCAGGGATTCTCTGGAGATCACCTCGATATTCGGGACGTCACGAAGACAGATCTTCGCCATCTCGACGCGCTCTTCGACCGTAAACATGGAAGTCTTGGCGCGGTTGATCATGACCGCGACGACAAGCTTGTCGCACAGGCGCGCAGCTCTCTTCGCGATGTCGATATGACCCAGAGAAAACGGGTCGAAACTGCCCGGAAAAATAAACGTCTTCAAGAGCGTCTCTCCTTACTCGCACATAGTTTCTGATTCTAAAAAGAATGTTACCAAAGTTGACCCGTACTTACAACTCTTTAAACATGTCATATTGGTTACAATATCTGAAATATGGGCGTCTGCGTCCGATTCAACGATGAACATCCCACCTTCTCGAAGAAGCTTATACTCAGTTATCAGTTCTGAAACGGTCTTGGCAGCTGTTTCGGCCATCGCATACGGCGGATCCATGAAGATGATGTCGAAGGACTCGTTCTTTTTCCCGAGGAGTTTTAAGGCCTCAGTATAGTTCATCTTAATCGGGCGCGCCTGCTCCTTAAGGTGTGTCTTCTCAATGTTTTTATTTATGACCTGCTGGCTCTTCCCCGCCTGATCTACAAGGACCGCGGATTCCGCGCCACGGGACAGGGCCTCGATCGCCATCTGACCCGTTCCGGAGAATATATCGAGAAAAGCACTTCCGGGCACGCGCATCTGTATCGACGAGAAGATCGCCTCCTTAACCTTGTCGGTCGTCGGACGCGTCGCGTCGCCTTTCGGGGCTTCGAGCACCGTGCCTCTGCATTTTCCGGAAACCACTCTCGGCATTTTCCAGATTCTCCTTTGTTTTCTATCGGGTCTGTTTTCCTACTATACCACTACTTTGCCGATCCGGCGAAAGTTTTTACAGGCTCGGCTTCTGCCAGGCATCTCCGAAGTGGTTATGGAAGGCTTCGAGCATGATCTTTGCTTCCGTGCTTTCGAGCTTCGGATCGTCTTTCAGCATCTTATCGATCGCCTTCTCGATCGGTCCGAGACAAGCAGCATCGCGATAAAGATTGGCCATCTTAAGCTGCGGAATACCGTGCTGCTTCGTACCGAAGAAATCACCGGTCCCTCGAAGGAGCATATCCTTCTCGGCAAGTTCAAAACCGTCGGTCGTCTGACACATCATGTCGATACGTTCCTGTGCGACGCCTTCGTATTTATCTGTCTGAAGGATACAAAGCGACGGCAGGTTTCCGCGTCCGATACGTCCGCGCAGCTGATGCAGGGTCGAAAGACCGAATCTCTCGGCATTTCTTATAACCATGACGGACGCATTCGGATTATCCACACCAACTTCGATGACCGTTGTCGATACGAGCACATCGATCTTTCCCTCACTGAATTCCTTCATGATCTTCTCTTTTTCAGCGGGCTTCATCTTACCGTGAAGAAGTCCGACGTGCATATCGGAAAGTTCGCCATTCGAGAGCGTCTCGTAGTACTGCACCGCCGACTCAAGGTCGGACTTTACGGACTGTGCGAGCGTGCCCTCTTCGTCCTCGTACGCGTCTTCCTGGAGCTCATCGATCATGGGGCAGACCACATAGACCTGATGCCCTTTACCGACTTCCTGACGGATCGTTGCGATGACTCTTCCCTCTTCGTCAAAAGAAGCTCGGATCGTCTTGATGGGCTGACGCCCTTTCGGCATGCTCTTAATAACGGATACATCCATATCTCCGAAAAGCACCAGTCCCAGGGTTCTCGGGATCGGGGTGGCGGACATGACAAGAGTATGTATCCCGTGATCGGCTCTCTCCTCGGTCGTTGCTCTCTGCTTAACACCGAAGCGGTGCTGTTCGTCCGTAACCATCAGCGCAAGTTCCGGAAAAATATTCTTCTCGGAGAGGACCGCATGCGTTCCGACAAGGATCTTCGTCTTCCCGGATTCAAGGTTTTCTCTGATCTCGTTTTTCTTCTTTGCGGTCGTGCTTCCGAGCATGAGCTCGACGCCGATATCCGTACCGTTCAGGAACTTCTTAAATGTCTCATAGTGCTGCGCCGCGAGCACTGCGGTCGGTGCCATGAATACCGCCTGATATCCCGCGATCGCACAGGCCGCCATACTTAGGAAGGCCACGACCGTTTTACCGGATCCAACATCACCCTGCACCAGGCGGTTCATGGGGTGCTCTTTCGAGATATCCGACAGGATATCGTGCGTGACTTTTCCCTGATCCTCGGTAAGCGAGAACGGAAGTCCCTTAACGATACTCTGAAACTTCTCCATATCCTCTTTTCTGCCGCGGATCGGGCACGAAGCGCGAAGGTCTTTCTGCTCCTGCTTATAGACACTCAGTGCGCCGCGAAGGAGGAACAGTTCCTCGAACACGAGGTATTTTCTTGCAATCTCGACTTCTTCCATCGTCTCGGGACGGTGGATCTTCTCATAGGCATAGCGGATCGCACAGAGCTTCTGTTCTTTTCGAAATGAAAGGGGCAGAACTTCCGACAGAAGCGGCAGAGCCCGATCGAGCGCCCCGCTTATGATCGCGCGGATATTTCCCTGCTTAAGTCCCGCCGTCAGCGGATAAACAGGCTGAATTAGTGAGGTCTTCCCTTCGCTTTTCTGACGCTGGTCAAATACCGGATTTACGACCTGGAAAGTGAACCCGTCACGGGTGACCTTACCGTGGAAGAAGTACTCCTCCCCGGCCTGCATTTTCTTTTCCAGATACGGCTGGTTAAACCACACCGCGCGGATACTGCAGGAGCCGTCGGAAAGGGTCGCAAAGATCGTGGTCTTTCCTCTGTTCCTGGATACTCTCGGCGGGTTTACGATGGTTGCGATGAAAGATTGTTCTTTATCGTGATCGAGCTGGAAAAGCGGCACGCATTCCGCCCAGTCATCGTATCTTCTCGGGAAGAAAGTCAGAAGATCGTACACACAGAAGATCCCGAGTTTTTCGAGCTGTCTAGCGCGGGCTTCACCCACCTTCGGCAGGTATCTTACGGAGGTGTGGAGTGTGATCTCCGCCATACTCACACCTTCTTTCCAGAGGAAGGACACAGGTCCGAAAGTGCGCACTCGCCGCATCTCGGATGCGTTCTCGCGGTACATACGGCACGTCCGTGATCGACCATGCGGTGACCAAACGGCGCCCACTCCTCTTCCGGAAGGATCTTCATCAGTTCTTTTTCTATCACGGCCGGATCTTTGCCGGAGCTTAATCCGAGACGGCCGCTGACCCGCATGCAGTGCGTATCGACAACGATTGCGGGCACACCGTACATTTCCGATACGATGAGGTTTGCAACCTTCCTTCCGACACCCGGGAATTTCATAAGTTCGTCCTGCGTCTTCGGAACTTCTCCGCCGAAATCATCGCGCATCATTCGGGCGATCTCATAGAGATAGTGGGATTTGGCTTTCCAGAAACCGCACGGCTTGATGATTCGTCCGATCTCCTCCTCCCCCGCCGAGAGAAAATCCTCATAGTCCGGGTGCTTTTCGAAAAGCACTTTCGTCACTTCATTGACGCGCACGTCAGTGCACTGCGCGGATAATACGGCACGCACTACGAGGTGGAATACATTATCGTCAATATCGAGGGTACACTCCGTCTGCGGATACATCTCATGCAGGCGGGAAAGGATCGCCTCCACGCGTTCTTTCTTTCTCATGCGTTCTCCTTCGGATCTTTCTCCTCAGGCTTACTGTTCTTGAGAGTGTAGATGAACTTCGCACCGCCGAGCTCGTCGCTCTTCTCCGCCCAGATCTTCTCACCATGCGCGGTGATGATCTCACGGCAGATATAAAGACCCAGACCGAATCCGCTCTCTGTACGGGACGGATCGACCTTGTAGAAGCTCTCGAATACACGGTCGCGCTTGTTGTCCGGGATACCGCAGCCGGAATCCTCGACGCTGACATATACCTTCTTCTCATCCGTATCATACTTCGTAGAGATACCGATAATGCCGTCGCGCGGCGTGAACTTGATTGCATTGGTCAGAAGATTATAGAACACACGGTACAGAAGCTGGGATTCACCATAGACCATCATCTGATCGCCCTTGTTCTTGCCGAGATCGACATTGACACTGATGTTCTTGTCAGAGATCAGATTCTCCACATTCTGAACGGTGTCATGGATCATCTCGTTGATATCGAATTCTTCCATCTTCGCCGGATCGATCTGGCTCAGCGACGAAGCCTCGGTCATGGAGTTGATAAGCTCCTGTATACGTGCGACCTGTGTCTGGATGATATCCATATACTTCGGATAGCTTTCCGGCGGGATCGTACCGTCTGATATGGCGCTGAGGAAACCCTTGATGGAAGTAAGCGGTGTTCTTAAGTCATGGGCGATACTGGAGATAAAGACCTTACGGTCGGACTCCTGTCTCTCGAGACGCTCGATCATACTGTTGACCGTACTGACCATATTCGTGATCTCATCGGTCAGCATGTACTTCAGCGTCGATTCTTTTCTCATTTCAGGAACATCGATACGTACGGAAAGATCACCCTTCGTGACCTGATTCGCCGCATCAGACAGTGCACGCAGAGGACGGATCAGGGATTTGGCCATCAGCGAGAAGAAAAGAAGCGCCATCGAGAAGGAGATCAGGATCGGAAGCAGTAATGCGTTCGACAGTCTCCAGAAGACTTCATTCTCGACGTTCAGCGTATTAAAGAGCACGATATTGAGATCCGGCTGGGACGTCGCGACTGCTACCGATACCGAGACACTTCGGGAGTTGGCGAAGATGCCGTTCGTGACATCGGAAGTCTGCGCCTTGCCCTTATGCAGGAACAGATCCAGTGCTCTTTCGTTGGTCAGGAATACATAGTTATCTGCCTTCAGAAGATCGCCGCGGACAAAGTCCGGAACAGAGGTCGAATACTCGATCCTTCCGTCGGATCTTACGAACCATACGGCGCATTCTTCGGTTCTTGCAAATGAATTAACAAATGCCTGGATCGCCGTATCGGATACGGACGGATCCGCCACGAGAGAGTCATAGGCAAGTGCAAGCGAATTGGCCTGCTGCTCGATCTTCTCTTTATTCTCGGAGATCAGGGAGACCGTCGTCTGACGGTAGAAGACCAGCACCAGCACAGCGAACACGAGGATCGTGCCGACAGCAAGCGAGAGCGTCGTTCGGAAAAGCACTGACTGTGATTTTTTACCGGTCTCTTTCATATCCCCACCCGAATAGAAGTAAACTTAATTGCCTTATTTCTCAGTTGTCTCAAACTTGTAGCCGACACCCCAGACAGTCTTGATCTGCCAGTTGGTCTTATCATTCGGCTTCTCAAGCTTCTCACGGATACGCTTAACGTGTACGTCGACCGTTCTGGACTCTCCGTAGAAGTCGTAGCCCCATACGTTCTCGAGGAGCTGTTCTCTGGTAAATACGCGGTTCGGATGCGAAGCCAGGAAGAACAGGAGTTCCAGTTCCTTCGGCGGAATATCGATCTCCTTGCCGTCGACCGTTACTACGTAACGTGCCATATCTACTGTAAATCCCTCATAGGAGATCACTTCGTTATTCTCTTTCGTATCCGCGCTCTCGGCATTCGCCGCATCGCGCTTCTCGGTTCTTCTTAAGACCGCCTTTACGCGGGCCAGAAGTTCCTTCGGCTCAAAGGGCTTCTGCACATAGTCATCGGCACCGAGCTCAAGACCTACGACCTTGTCCAAGGTATCGGATCTAGCCGTCAGCATAATGATCGGGACATCGGATGTCTTACGGATCTCACGGCAGATATCGTAGCCGTCTTTGCCCGGCAGCATCAGGTCGAGCACTACAAGGTCCGGCTGTGCGGACTGGAATGACTCGATCGCACGGTCTCCCGAGAGGCAGCTGGTTACAGCAAAGCCGTCTTTATCGAAGTAGAGCCGGAGCACTTCTACGATATTCGGATCGTCATCTACAACTAAAACCTTCTTCATCTTCTATCCCTCACTCCCTTTATTTCTTTAGCATGTCTTTCAACTCATCCATGAACGAGTTGACATCCTTAAACTGTCTATACACCGAAGCGAATCGCACATAGGCGACTTCGTCGATATCCTTAAGCTGCTGCATGACCATCTCACCGATCTCGTTAGTCGAGATCTCTCGCTTCGTGGTGTTCTGGATCTGATTCTCCACGTAGGTCACGATCTGTGTCAGCTGCTCTGAGCTGACCGGTCTCTTCTCACAGGCCTTCATGAGACCTCCGAGAAGCTTTTCCTGGCTGTATGCCTCGCGGGTACCATCCTTCTTAATGACAAGAAGAGGGAGAAGTTCGACCTTCTCATAGGTAGTAAAACGCGAGGAGCAGGATAAACATTCACGCCTGCGGCGGATGGCAGAACCATCCTCCGCAGGCCGTGAATCAATTACTTTATCTTCCATATGTCCACAGAAAGGGCACTTCATAAATTATCACTCATCCAGATTGTCGTTGTCACTCATGAACCAGGGCAGCAGTCTCTTCTTATCCTTCGCCGGAGCCGGAGCCTCGACTGTCTTCGGAGCAGATACCGGAGCCTGTGTTCTCGGAGCAGGTGTCGGAACTACATTCGGAGTAGGTCTTCCGCCCTGCTGTACCGGGTGGGATACCGGAGCCTGCGGAGCAGGAGCCGGAGCTACGTAGGAAGACTGCGGACGGGCAACCGGTGCGACCGGCGCTACCGGAGCAGACTTGCTCGGAGAGTAAACCTTAGCATCTTCTTCCTTTGCCTTGCCAACCGGTTCCGGATCACCAAAGAGGAATTCCGGTACTTCCGGCTTGGAAGCAGGCTTTACGGGAGCCGGTGCCGGAGCGGCCGGCTTCTCATAAGAGGAGATCGGGGATACCGGACGTGTAGCGGAAGCAGAAGGTGTTCCCTGTCCGATGATCGTCGGGTTCTGCTTGGAGATGATGGAGGTTGCCGGACGGAAAGCCGCGGAAGCATTCTCTGTGTTATCAAATCCGGAAGCGATAACGGTGATCATGATCTCGTCTTCGAGTGTCGGGTCTGTAACTGCACCAACGATGATATCTGCATCACCGGCAACTGCGTCACGTACAACAGATGCGGCAACATCGATCTCGTGGAGCTTCATGTTTCTGGAACCTGTGAAGTTGATGATTACGCCGCGGGCGCCCTCGATCGTGGTGTCGAGGAGCGGGCTGTTGATCGCCTGCTTAACAGCGGCAGACGCTCTGCCCTCACCGGAAGCACGGCCGATACCCATATGGCAGATACCTGCGTTCGTCATGATACGGCGTACGTCAGCAAGGTCGAGGTTGATGAGACCAGGAATAGCAACGAGGTCGGAGATACCGGCAACACCAAACTTGAGGACCTGATCGGCCATGTTGAATGCATCATCAATGGATGTATCTTCATCAGTAATATCGAGGAGCTTATCGTTAGCAACAACGATAAGGGAGTCTACGTATTTCTCGATCTCGCGGATACCACGCTCAGCGTTCATCGCACGGCGCGGGCCCTCGAAACGGAAAGGACGGGTAACAACGGCGACTGTCAGGATTCCGAGTTCACGTGCAATCTGGGCAACGACCGGAGCAGCACCTGTTCCTGTACCACCGCCCATACCGGCTGTGATAAACAGCATGTCGGTTCCGCGGATCGCCTGAGCGATCTCATCCTTGCTCTCTTCCGCAGCCTTCTCGCCGACCGTCGGGTCAGCGCCGCATCCGAGACCTCTGGTGATCTTCTCACCGATCTGGATCGTGATCTGCGCCTTGGAACGGGCAAGTGCCTGGTGGTCTGTATTAATGGAAATAAAATCGATGCCCTGTACAGAGCTCTCGATCATACGGTCTACGGCGTTGCATCCGCCACCGCCGACACCGATTACTTTTATTGCTGCAAATGGTTCATCATCCATAGAGTATCCGAGCTTAAAATCTGACATAGCCTGCTATCCTCCGTCTCGCCATAAATATATACTAATTCATTATAAGCTTTCTAAGCTATCTTTTACAATTCTACACTAAATGTTGTGGTCAATCAATAGAGGGAAATCCGGGCGCAAAAACGCGTTACAGTTCGATTACCGCAGTTTTTCAGGGCTGTAATTAGTCAAATGTCAAACCCTAAATGTAGTGTGCGGGTCATCTCAGGATGTACTTACTGCCCGTCATATCGAGCACTGTTCCCGGTTTGTCGGCAAAATAGCCGGAGACGACAGCATAGCGGAGCCACGTCATCTGGTCCGAAATCGTCTGCAGTGAGCCGATCTTGACGCTGATGATGTGGTCGACACCGGGGATATCCAGATCGATAAAAGTCGTCATATTCTCGCAATATCGCACGCAGATCACATGTGACAGGAAGTTGAATTCATCGCCGTCCTGCTGAGCGTTCGCGTCCGATCCCAGAATAGCACCCAGGACCGTGATACAGATGTCATAGCCGTCAGATGACGTCAGATCAAGCTTTTTGCCGATTTGCGCCGAGCGGATAGGCAGGCCGCGGATCTCCGGGATCCCCTGCGGGACATCCCCCGTCACGATCTCCAGGACTACGGAATCTTCCGAAATAATGGCATATCCGTCCGGCATCGCCACGTAAGCTACTTTTCTTCTTTCTGTAACCTCAATGTAAACTTCTCCCGGGTAGTGCGGATAGACCTTTGCGTCGGCAATATACGGGTCATACGAGATGATTTTCTGCCTCGCTTTTCCATACTGGAGACGTGCGATCTCCTTAAGCGAACCACCGACATGAGAGTACAGATGGTCCCCTTCCTTCACACCGGAAATCGCGAGGATCTCCTCCTGCGTAAAGCGGTTATTGCCGACAACATGGATTTCCTGTACGCGGAAATTCCTGTGGAAAAGGAATAGCATCGCGCAGATAAGGATCATCAGAAGTACGATGATCAGGAGCCAGCCTTTGATGGAGATCCCGCGGATAAACTTACCGAATCCGGAGCCCGGCATAACCTCCGTTTTTCCTTTATCCGCCTTTTCTTTCTTTTCGGAGGACCTTTTCTCACCTGATTCAGAGCGTGATGTCTCCTCCGCCTTCTTTACGTCCTTCCCGTCTTCGTTCGAAGACTCATCGGATACATCCGGCGAATCGTACATCCCGTCTTCTACGACAGTGATCTCCTCATCAGGTTTTCTCGGTTCCTTATCGGGCAAGTGCTTTTACCTCATCTACGATACGCGAAGCAGCATCGTAGATAGCCAGTTCGCGTGCATTTTTGCGCATATTCGTAAGCCTCTCCTTATCGGCAAGAAGCTCTGTCACGATGCCCGGGAGCTTCTCCACCGCCTGATCGTCAGGCAGCAGGATACCTGCCTTGGCATCTTCAAATGTCTTCGCGTTATAGGTCTGGTGATCCTGCGCCGCATAAGGGTACGGGATCAGGACCGACGGTGCGCCGACCGCCTGGACTTCCGCGCAGGTGATCGCGCCCGCGCGTCCGATGAACAGGTCACACGCTGCAAGATACGTTTCCGGATCCTGGATATACTCGAATACCTCGATGGACTTCGGCCAGTTCTTCGCCTCTTCCATGACCTCCTTATATCGCTGCTTACCGACGCTAAGGATGATCTTGACGTTCGGATCGGTGATCGCCTTTGCCAGCTCCACGATTGCGGAATTGACCGTTCTCGCGCCCAGGGAGCCGCCCATCGCAAGGATCAGCGTATCGTTAATGGTCAGACCGAGCTTCGTTCTGCAGGCGTCTCTGTCGACTGTAGAAAACACACCGCGGATCGGGTTTCCGGTGAAGACGATCTTCGCTTTCTTATTGAAGTAGTGATCCAGGTTCGGGAAACTCGTGCACACGGTGCCCGCGTACTTGGACATCATGCGGTTGGATCTTCCCGGGAAAGCATTCTGCTCATGAAGAAGGATCGGCACCTTCTCCTTATGTGCGGCCGCGATTAGAGGGCTGCAGACGAATCCGCCGGTTCCGACAACGACGTCCGGCCGGTTCTCACGAAGGAGTTTTCTGCACATTTTCCGTCCCGCAAGGAATTCTTTTACTGCCTTGAAGGTCTTCTTCGAGATCTTCATCGGAAGCTGCGCGGCGCGGATCACCTTAAAAGGATATCCCATCTTCGGGATGATCTGGGCCTCGAGGCCTTTTTCCGTCCCGCAGAAAAGCACTTCCGCAGACGGATCCTGCTTCTTAAGTTCGTCCGCGATCGCCACGGCCGGATGAATATGTCCGCTTGTGCCACCCCCGGCAAGAAATACTTTCATAAATCACACCACCAATTTCACTGTTTTTCTCTTTCGTCCCGATCTGGAGACCGAGAGGATCATGCCCACGGCAATCATGAAGAAGAAGTTCGCCGTACCGCCGTAGCTGAAGAACGGAAGCGTAATACCGGTAGGCGGTATCGCGCCGGTCGCAACGCCGATATTCAGGAACGCCTGCAGCGTCAGAAGTGACGTATATCCCGTCGTCAGAACACGCGTGAAAAGACTGCTCGCCTGCCACGACACAAGGAATCCAACAAGCGCAAAAGCCCAGAACAAAAGCATGACCGTAAGGCCTCCGACGAACCCGAGTTCCTCGCAGATGATCGAGTACACATAGTCGTTATGAGCCTCCGGAAGATACATATATTTCTGACGGCTGTTTCCGAATCCGACACCGGTCATTCCGCCGGAGCCGATCGCAATGATACTCTGTTCGATCTGATACGTATCGTCTTCATCCGCCGTCTTCTCTTCTTCCTCTTCCGTATTCATCGACCTGAAGATGTTGAGTCGGGTAGCAACGTGGGCAAAGTTCTTCTCGAGTTTTTTCTTCTGCGCCCCCGGCATGGAAAGATAGAAGATACCGCCGACCAGGATCATGATACCCAGAAGGAACGCACATCCCCTGATCCAGGAAGAAAGCGGGATACCGCAGCACAGGAAGCAGATCACGGAGATCGCGCTTAAGATCAGGAAGCAGGACATATGCGGCTGAAGTACTACGATCAGAAGGCAGAACATGATCAGGATCGCCGGGATCGTGATATCAACCAGCGCGTCAAGGTTTTTCTGGGAGATCCTTGCCGCCTTAAGGCCGCCCTTCTTTCTTACTCTCTGTACGAAAGAACGGTAACCTGCGATAGAAAATACGATTGCGACTTTAATATACTCGGACGGCTGGATGGAGAGTCCTCCGATAAAGATCCATCTTCTGGCGCCGTTGACGACTTTTCCCATCGTCAGCGTAAGGAGCGCCATGCCGACCGCAGAAAGATACACCAGCAGTGTGACCGGCCACTTATCGAAGACCTTCAGCGGAAGGAATGTGATGACCAGTGCCGCCACGAAGCCCAGGAGCAGGAATGCACCCTGGTGAATTACGTAGTAAAGGGAGTTACCCTGGGAAGTATACGCTTTCGGCATACTCGCGGAAAAGAGCATGACCATGCCGAAGGCCATCATGATCAGAACGATAATGACGATCCCGAGGTTCACACGTCCGGGCGCCAAAACGTCCATGGACTCGATTCTTCCGTCGTCCCGGTACGCAATGTTCTCCGAGACGAGCCCCTTCATTTTCCTTTTCATGGTTCATTTCCTTTCCGAACTATTGAACCATAACTATCCAGAATTGTATACATCTCGAATGCGTGCGACGCCTTCAGGAGCACCCAGTCCCCCTCAGTGACGAGTTCCGTCAGTTTTAATGCCATTTTCTCTTTGTCGGAGAAGATAAAGACCGGCATGTTCTGATTGACTGAATATGCCCCGTCGACGACATTCTTCTGAAAATCACCGATGACCAGAAGGCCGTCAAGTCCGACAGAAGCTGCCTTCGCACCAATCTCGAAGTGCTTCTTCGATGCGACATCGCCGAGTTCAAGCATATCGCCGATACATGCGTATGCTCTTTTTCCCTTCGCGAGGCGGCGCACCGTCTCAAAGGCGGACATCATGGACTCCGGGCCCGCATTATAGGCATCATCGTAGAAGTTGATTCCCTCGCATGCGACCTGTCTTTCTCTGTGGCCGATCTGCGTAAAGGAAGCGATCCCCGCGATCACGCTCTCCGGATCGAGTCCGAAGTAAAGGCCGCAGAGAAGTCCTGCCAGTGCGTTTCCGACATGGTGTTCACCAAGCACCGGAATCGTCAGATTATATTCCTGAAGGATCCCGAATCCCGCCTCAACCGTCGCGCTGATGTGATCATCACCGATAAAGGTCGAACTCGCGTAGGCCAGGCCAAACGGCATCGGCTCCGGAAGGACCGGTTCTTTTGACGTATAGGCGATACGCACATCCTGACGGATCAGGCCCCGGGACACAGCTTTCTGCAGGTATTCATCCGCATAAGGGATGATCAGAAGTCCTCCCTCGGTGAGGCACTCGAGGATCTCGAGCTTGGCCAGGAGGATCTCGTCTCTCGAGCCCAGGATCTCCATGTGCGCGACTCCGATATTCGTGATCACGGCAACATCCGGATGCGCGATATGCGTAAGTTCGGAGATCTCGCCTCTGGCGCGCATGCCCATCTCGAGCACGAGCACATCCGTATCCTCCGGTGTGTTTAAGATCGTCTTCGAAAGACCGATCTCGTTGTTGTTATTATTCTGTGTCACATAGACCTTACAGCCCTGAGCAAGGCTGCCTGCGATCATTTCACGGGTCGAGGTCTTTCCGACGCTTCCCGTGACCGCGACGACCCGGCATCCGAGCTTGAGACGGTATGCCTCGGCGATCTTCTCATAAGCGAGTTTCGTGTCCGGCACGAGCACCACCGGAATCTCCTCCGGACAGTATTCCATTGTTGAAAGAACCAGCGCGCATGCGCCATCCTGCTTCGCCGCGACAGCAAACTTATTTCCGTCAAAGTTCTCTCCGCAAAGTGCCAGGAAGAGATTTCCCTCCGAGATCTCTCTGGTGTCGGTCGATACGCCGTCGATCACATAGGTCTCAGGCGATACTCCCTCAGGCAGCTGATGCAGCTCGCCTTTTGTTACATCGAGTATCTCCTGCAGAGTAAACTTCGCCATTTCCTTACACTCCTCTTTCGCTTTCGAGATTTCTTAAGACTTCAGATGTCACCTTTGAGTCGACAAAATCCACGACCTTGTCCTTGATGGTCATAGTGGTCTCGTGGCCCTTGCCCGCGATCACGACGATATCATCGGGAGTCGCCATCGCACATGCGTGCGCGATCGCTTCCTTTCTGTCCTCGATGACCACATACGGAACATCGCCGTTTCTGCTGATGCCCTCGACGATCATGCCGGAGATGATCGAAAAGTCCTCCGATCTCGAGTTATCCGTGGTTACAACGGTAAAATCACTGTATTTTCCGGATACTTCGCCCATGGTAAATCTTCTGTCATGCGGGCGGTCTCCGCCGCAGCCGAATACCGTGATTATCCTTCCCTTACAGGACGGGCGGATCGCGTGAAGGAGGACCTTCAGGCTGTCGCCGTTATGCGCGTAATCGACATATACCTTAAGGCCCAGCGAGTTATCGATTTTTTCCATTCGTCCCGGAACACGCACATAGCGCATGCCTTCTTTGATCTCATCTCTTCCGACTCCCGACAGAAAAGCACTGGCAGCGGCACAAAGTGCGTTGTCGACGTTAAAGTCGCAAAGGAGCGGAACAAAAAGTTCGGTCTCATAAAAAGGCGTTACGAATGTAAATCCCATGCCGGGAACTCCGTTCTCGACTGTGGTCTTCATGCCGCGCATGGAAAAGTCCGCCTGATCACCTTCCGTGACGCTGTAGGTGTAGCAGTCGGCGCCCTTTTCCTTCGCATAGGCAAATACATCGTCGAAGCGGCGCGTATTCTTATTGATCAGCGCGATCCGGCAGTGGTCGAACAGCGCGAGCTTGCTTAAGAAATAGTCTTCTTCAGTTTCATGTTCTCCGTCAGAAACATGGTCGTTCAGGAAGTTAGTAAATACACCGACTTCGAAGTTCACGCCGTAGGTGCGCTTGAACTTCAGGCCCAGTGATGAGACCTCCATAACACAGTCGTTGACGCCCTCGTCCTTCATGGTGCGGAGAAGCGACTGGAATTCCCAGGCTTCCGGAGTCGTATGCTTTGACTTGACCGTCTTGCCTGCGATCTTATTTTCGACCGTGCCGATCAGGCCGCAGGATCTTCCCGATCTTTCCAGGATCTCATGGATGATATATGTCGATGTAGTCTTTCCTTTTGTACCGGTAAGCCCAATGATCTTCATTTCCGAAGAAGGATGTCCGAAATATGTGCACGCCATCTCGGCATATGCTTTTCTCGTATCCGGAACCGAGGCGACACCCGTCGTTCCCAGTGCGCGGATCGAAGAGAGTGCCTCTTCTATCTCCGGGAGTTTCCGGTCCTCCACGAGGATCAGGACTGCTCCCTTGGCTGCGGCATCTGCGATATGAATATGTCCGTCCGTCTTCTGTCCGACCATCGCGACAAACGCGGTCTTGTCTGTAACCTTTCTCGAATCGAGTACGATCTCGTCGAACTCACGGTCATCCGGTCCTGTGATCCACTTATATTCGCTTTCTTTCAGAAGATCTATCGCTTTCATATTCTGTCACCCTTTACTCCATCTTCACCTTGACCATCGCACCATACGGAAGCTCCGTCGGCGGCGGTGGTGTCGTCTCTTCGGTGGTATCGTTCTCCGTGTTGTCAGCATCCCCGCCGGTGGGTTTCCCCTCCGGATCATCCCCGCCGGTCTCGTCGGGAGGAGCTGTCGCATCCGGATCCGCTCCGTCCGGATCAGGTGGAGGTGTCGGTGTCGGCGTCGGTGTGAGTGCGCTTCGTATCGAGTTTGGCGGATCCTGTTCCACCACGCGGCCCTGCACATCGCCCTCAATGACAAGATTCAGACCATATTGCTTGGCCATCTTTCTGGCTTCGATAATATTCATTCCCGTAAAGTCGGGGATCGGTGTCTTTGTCATTTCACTTTCAGAGACTTCTCCCGGATACAGTACGATCACCGTATCCTTATATACCGTTTCCTCGCCGCCGTAATACATCGTTCCGACGACTGTATCAAGATCCATGGTGCCGGAACCGTCGAGAACCTCAAAACCTTCTTCCTGAAGGATCTTCTTCGCCTGAAGGAAGGTCTTTCCGGTAACATCCGGTACGTGGTAGAGGATCGTCATGCGTTCATATTCTTCTTTGTTGAGCTTTCTGTCGACGCCCATATACTCGAGTGTCTCTTCTACGATGCGGGCAGATACCTTCGCCGCTGCAGAGGAACCGACTTCCTTATCTTCCGGCTTGTTGATAACGACGAGCACGGCGATCTTCGGATCGTAGGACGGTGCGAAGCAGCCGAAGGAAAGAACGTGCATACCGGCTTCATCACCGACATCGATGGTCGATGTGGACGTCTTACCTGCAACATAGTAGCCCGGCACATAACCCGCAGAACCTGTACCCTCGGTAACTACGTCCTCGAGGAGTGCGCGGACACGGGCCGCGGACTTCTCAGAGAAGAGTGTTCTTACTTTCTCCGGCTCAAACTCCTTGATGATATTTCCACTGTTATCTACGATACGGGAAGCGATGTGCGGCCGCATCAGGGATCCGCCGTTGATCAGGGAAGAATATACGGAGATCAGCTGAAGAGGTGTAACCGTCGAAGACTCACCGAAGGAAAGTGTCGCAAGGTCGACCTCCGTCGGCTTGGCGTGGAAGATGCCCTTACCTTCCGCAGGAAGATCAACACCGGTAACATCGTAGAATCCGCAGTTGTGGATATAGTCATAGTACTTATCGATACCGACACGTCTGGCAAGCTTTACGAAGATCGGGTTACAGGAACGCTCAAAGGCTTCCCTCAGCGTCTCATCTCCGTGGTTTCCGTCGGTCTTTTCACGCCAGCAGCTGATCGTGTCGACTTCGGTAATCTGGATCGGCGCATCGTTGAACGGCTCATCCTCGTAGGTCAGTCCTTCTTCAAAAGCAATTGCAGTGGTCACGGACTTCATGGTGGAACCCGGCTCATAAGTATCAGAGATACAGCGGTTTCTCCACGCCTGACTCATCAGGTAGTTCGCCTGCTCTTCCTCGGACATCTTGTCCCATTCCTCCTGGGAAAGACCATAGGGCTTTTCACGCGGAGTATTCAGGTCAAAGTCCGGCATGGAGACCATCGCGAGGAGTTCGCCGGTATAAGGGTCCATGACGATACAGGTTACACCCTCACGCGGCTTATACTCGTTATACGCATCACGGCAGGCATTCTCGGCGATCCTCTGGATATTCATATCGAGCGTCAGCTGGACGTTGTATCCGTCTCTGGCCTCGATGCTCGTCGGTGCCGAGTACGGAAGTGCGCTCTGGTTATAGTTATCGACCTCGGCATAGGTATAGCCCTCCGTACCTGTCAGGTAGGAGTTGTAATAGGCCTCGATGCCGTACTGGCCGATCAGGGAGTTATCGTTCTGGTCGGCAAATCCGATGACCTGCGAACCGAGAGAGCCGTAGTTATAGTATCTCTTCGGCACAGAGTCGATCTTGACGCCTCCGATATGGTGCTCTGTCAGATAAGCCTGGAGTTCATTCTTCTGCTCATAGTTGACCTTCTTCATGACCTGGATATAGGCTTTATCGGTCTGGCCGAGCCACTCGTTCATCTTTGCCTGATCCACTCCGATGATCGTCGTGAAAGCCTCCGCGATCTGTTCCGGTGTCAGCGCATCTTTTCTGCCATCCTGGGATTTAAGGACATCGGAAGGGGTAATACCGATAGTGTACTCATAGGTCGTACTTGCAAGAATATTGCCGTTACGGTCGACGATATCACCGCGGGAAGGCACATCCTTGATGCGCTGCCAGTGCATCTGGGATGCCTTAAAAGAATATTCATCATAGTGGTCATGCTGGATCCCGTACTGGACCTTGATCAGGTAACCCATGAAAGCGGTAAGGGCAAGAAAGACAGTAACCAGAACGATCCTTCCGCCGATGCGGAAACGGGCCGTCCCGGTCTCGTCCATAACCTGCATAGTATCCTTACGTTCTACTGAAGACATACCTGTCCCCGTTCCTTTCCCGCCCGAACATTATTGATCCTCTTGGGAATAATAATCCGCCAGACTGCGCTTGGCCTCCTCAACGATATCATCCGTCAGTCCGACAGAATTATAGGAACGGCTCGTGGTCATGTGGTCCTTCTGCGGGACCGCAACATTCACGATCTGCTTATCATTCGGCTCTACCATACCCAGATGCATGAGGGCTGTCTTCTTGACAACTTCCAAGTCCGCGTTGACGAAGAGAGTCTCCTTCAACTGGCTTGTTTCCTGGCGCATTTTGTTGATCTGGCGTTCTTTACTATTATTCGCAAAATTCATCGAAGCGATCTGTGCTTCATTATATACCAAAAGTCCGAACAGCGCGGTAACGAACGCTACCGCCAGAGCGAACAAAATAAAGTCGCGGAAGCGCTTCCAAGTCATGGAAATTGTCTTTTTGCGGTAATTGCCGTAGGCAACTTCGACGGCACGTTTATTCTGTGCGCGGAGCTTCTTTCTTCTCTCCTCGCGGGACTCTTTCTTAATTACGCCGGATTCTTCAAGTGCGCTCATGTACTGCTCAGCCTCACCATCGTCGAATGCAAGGAAGTTCAGGCCGATAGAATAATCTGACCCTGTATGTTTCAACAGTGCATCAACAGTCTCTTTTTTATTCAGCTTTACTGCCTGAGCCATACCTCTTCATTCCTTTCGAATACTCTCAGCTTCGCGCATCCGGAGCGTTTATTTTCCATAGCTTCTTTTTTCGAAGCGACGATGGGCTTGCTATGGACACTTTTTCCCATCGGCTTTTTACCGCATACACACACCGGGAACTCTCTCGGGCATGTGCACGGGTTCTCCAGCTTGCGGAAGGCTTCCTTCACCAGGCGGTCTTCCAGCGAGTGGAAGGAGATCACCGCAAACCGGCCATGTGCATTCAGCAGGGCGGGTACTGTCTCCAGAAGTCCCGATACCGAGTCAAGCTCGTGATTGACCTCGATACGGATCGCCTGAAAGCACCGTCTCGCCGGATGCTGGTCCTCTTTTCTCGCGGCATGGGGCATCGCGCTGCGGATCAGCTCCGCCAGGTCTGTCGTGGTCCGGATCGGCGATTCGCCTCTTCGTCTCACGATAGCTGCTGCGATCCTGCCTGCGTATCTCTCCTCACCGTATTCACGGAAGATCCTTGTCAGATCAGCTTCCGGATACTCATTGACCACGACCTCCGCGGAGAGCGCCTGCTGCTGGTTCATACGCATGTCCAGCGGGCCGTCCTTCATATAGGAAAAACCGCGTTCGTCGGTGTCGATCTGATGAGACGATACGCCGAGATCGGCAAGTACCCCGTCTACCTTTTCAATGTTCATCTCTTTGAGCACTTCCCCGATTCTTGAAAAATCGGTCTTTACGAGCGCCCATTTATCCTCAGCACCCATTTCCTGTCTTCTTTTCGCACAGGCACTGAGCGCTTCATCGTCTTTGTCCAGTGAGATCAGGCGCCCCTGATCCCCGAGTCTTTCCACGATCCCGGCACTATGTCCGCCGCCGCCGGCCGTGCAGTCCACATAGATTCCGTCCGCCTTAATGGCCAGACCCTCCATACACTCCTCGAAAAGAACCGGAATGTGATGGAAATTACAATCCTGTGATCTCGTAGCCATCCAGATCGATACTCTCCTGTTCAACTTCCTCGTTCTGTGCATCGTAGAACTTCTTCGTGCACAGTTCGAGTGAATCCTTCTCGATCTGATAGATACAGATCTCATCCGAAGGAACGGCACCGATGCGGTTCCAGAGCTCGGAACTGACGGAGATACGGCCCTGGCTGTCCAGCTCGCATTCGAGGGCTTCACCGATGATCTGACGTCTTGCGTGACGGATCTTCGGGTTGGTCATCGGGATCTTGCTGAACTGCTCAACGATGCCCTGAAAGTGGTCATTGCCGTAGATGCTGAGATAGCCTTTATCCTGGTTCAAAGTCACAAACATGGGCGAGCCGATCTGATCCCGGAGTTTTGCCGGAATGAAGATCCTGCCTTTTGCATCCATTTTGTTGACGAATAGAGCCATGCTCTCTCCTTCTTCTCGGCCTGAAATTCACCACAATTCAACACATGTACTGAACATTCACACCACTTTTCACCACTTTTATGGTGTAATTGTATTAAAATAACGTTTACATTTCAATACTGTTTCAAACAAGAAACCTTGAAAAATAGCACATTTTCGGGCAAAAGACGAACAAACGCTCGATTTTCGGAAAAATCGAGCGTTTTTCTATGCGTATTCAATTTGTAACAGACAGAGTTATCCTGATGACGATTTACGGTCCATCGAAATATTCAATATGAACCCCAGAGAGATAAAGTTAACCATCATGGCGGTACCGCCCATGCTGACGAATGGCAGCGGGATACCCGTGATCGGCAGAAGTCCTACACACATGCCCATGTTCTCGATGAAGTGGACGGCATAGGAAGCAGTCAGACCGACGATGATGTATGAATATGCTTTCCGCGAAGACTTGGAAGCTACATAGAGGCAGCGGACCAGGAAGAAGAACGCCAGCACTACGATCGCCGTCGTACCGATAAAGCCCATTCGTTCTGATACCGCCGAATATATGAAGTCGGATTCTTTTACAGGCACTTTTACGAGAATACCGGTGTGGTTTCCCGTAAGGCCTCCTGATGCCACAGCCGCCTTGGACTGGACGAGGTTATACTCGGATACCGGGTCGGATCCCTCGAATACGAGAGACAGGATACGCTTCTTCTGATACGGTGCGAGATAGAAGTTCCACACGATCGGGATAACGCCGACGATCAGTCCGGAGATCGCCAGAAGGAAGTATCTGTACTTCATATTCCAGATGAAAAGCATGCAGGCAAAGGAAACAACGATAACCATCGCGGTACCGAAGTCCGGCTGCTTCAAGATCATCAGGAGCGGGATACCATAGATGATACCCAGATAGACCCATCCGCGGATCATGGAGATCGTCTTAGCGGCCATATCTTCCAGTACGTAGGAAGACACTATGACCAGACCGATCTTCGTCATCTCGGATGGCTGGAATGTACCTAATACAGGGAGTTTCATCCATGAGTCGGCGCCCCATGTACTCTCGAGCGTAAATCCGTCGATAATAACCCACACCAGAAGCATGAGCGAGACACCATAAAGGACCCACCCGATAAATTTCATGAACTGGGTATCCAGAAGACAGATAACAAATGCGATCATCACACCGATAACCGCCGCGATCACCTGCTTATAGAAGATCGTCGGATATCCGTCATAACCCTGGGAAAGAACCAGATTCAGGACATAAAGGCCGATGGTGGTAATGGACAGGATCGGAATAATCAGCCAGAAATCCACTGTTCGCAGCGAATTATTCTTGAGAAATTCAATACCCGACTTGCCCTGATTCATTAAGGCCTCTTACTTCTCTACTTCCTGATCGCCGTCAGTGCTTTCAGCATCGGAAGATTCTTCTGAAGAATCGTCAGCTTCAGAATCGGACTGCTCATCGGAAGATGCATCGTCATCCGAATCGTCGGACTCCTCTTCATCCTCTACAGTAAAGGAAGACTTCGACAGACGCTCTACGCGGTCTTCGATATCCTCGTCAGATTCAAAGTCCTTGTACTTCTGCTCCTTTTTGCGGGCAGCATCACGGCGCATCTGCTCGTCAGCCTTGATGAACTTCTCCGGAACCGGCTTCTTCTCCCAGTCGTAGATACGGCCGAGGGAGATGACCAGCAGACCGATAACGATCAGGACCAGAGACAACACCTGGGATGTACGCAGGTTCGTGCCGGAGATATAGAGGGAGTCTGTGCGAAGTCCCTCGATGAGGAATCGGACGATTCCGTAGAAAACACAGTAGCATGCAGTCGTGGTCCACGGCTTCTTGCTCTTCTTTCTGATGACCAGAAGAAGAATGAAGATGATCAGGGTACCGAGCGACTCATAAAGGAATGTCGGATGTACCGGCTTGCTGGAATCAAGTTCCGGGCAGTGAATGCTCAGATAACGTCCGATGGATGTGCTGTACATGCCCCACGGAAGGTCGGTGTTGGTACCGAAAGCTTCCTGGTTGAAGAAGTTGCCCCAGCGGCCGATGCACTGGCCGAGAGGAATATAAACGATCGCAAAGTCCATAACGGTAGCCACCGGGATCTTGCGGAGCTTACTCATAAGGAAGATGGCGAAAGCCGCTCCGAGGACACCGCCGTAGATAGCGAGACCGCCCTGACGGACATTAAATACGCCCTTGAGTGTCGCGACGATGTCGCCCTTGACGTGGTAGTACTTCCACTCACAGAAGACATAGTAGAGACGGGCACCTAAGAATGCCAGCGGGAAGCAAAGCAGACAGTAGTCCGTCACCAGATCCGGTGTCAGACCGTTCTTTCTGCACTGTTTCATACCCAGGATCAGGCAAAGCGCAACGGCGGCCGCGATCAGGATACCATACCAGTAGAACTGGATCCCCCATAATTCAAAAGCGATACTGTTAAAACTAAACTTCCAGCCGAGACCGGGGAAGGACACAAAGTGTTTTTCCAGTGCAATTATATGCTGCATCTTAAGCCCTCATTTCTCTCTTCTTTCTTGCTCACGCAATATAATATCACAGATATCCGTGAAATCGAACTATTATCATATATTCGTCATATTTCTCTGTCAGATATACCCGTCGAACCGGACGACATTTCTGCGGTTTTTGTGGTAGTCACCGACGGCTTCCTGATCCTTCTGCATCTGTTCTTTCAGCTCATCGACCGATCCGAACTTCATCTCCGGACGGATAAACTTCAGGAGCATGACCGTCCCGTGTGTGCCGTAAAGCTGGTAGTGGCCGTCGAGAAGCACTGTCTCCGTCAGCGGCGAATTATCACTGTCATTGACGGTCGGACGCATTCCGATGTTCGTAAGGCCCGGATGGATCTTCCCCTCGTAAAGGTAGGCAGAAGCGTACACGCCGAATTTCGGGATGATCTTCTGCTCGGGAATACGGATATTCGCTGTCGGGAATCCGAGTTTTCTTCCGAGCTGCTGTCCCTTTTCGACGATCCCCGAGAACGCAACCGGGTGGTCAAGAAGTTTCTCGGCCATATCGACATCGCCGGATGCGATGAGCTCTCTTACCCAGCTGCTCGAGATCCTTCTTCCCTCATAGTTGATCGGGTCCACGGCGATGACGGTAATGCCGTTCTTATCGCCCCAGTTCTGAAGCATCTTCACATCGCCGGCGCGGTCACGTCCGAAACGGTAGTCTCTTCCGACGACGATCACGCGGGCACCCATCCATCCCTTCAGGCACACTTCCATGAAGGTCTCGGGGCTCATCCCCTTGACTTTATCGTTAAAAGGCAGTGCGAAGAGATCGTCAATCCCCATGTGCGACACAAGGCGGCACCTCTCCGGATATGTAGTGATCAGGTTATTCTGGGATTTAGAGGACGGAGGGTTCTCAAACGTCTGCACTGCCGCACGGATATTCTTCTCTTTTGCCTGTTCAAGCATCGTCGAGAAGATCTTCTGGTGTCCCATATGCACACCGTCAAAGTACCCGAGAGCTACCGCGCGCGAAGCGGTGACCTCTGTCGCGCTCGAAGGCGTGGAGATCAGCTTGCCGTCCTTATTGATGATGCAGTTCCAAACGTTCATATCTTACGCGAATACCCTTTCTTCGCGGATCACTTTCCCCTCACCGGAATCTTCTGCATAGATAACGGCAACGGGACTCCCCTCATAGATCGCAAGAAACCGTGTTTCCGGCTTCGCATCTACGGCTTCCATTCTATCCTTAAATACTGAGAAATCAAGTTTTTTGCCGTTTCGAAGATCGCGGCACTCCTTCTCCGTGACCATAATCTTCGGAAGTCCTGCCATCGCTTCTGTTTCTTCTACGACAAAAGCACTGTCGCCCGAGCTGTATCTTTCCTCGATCTCTTCGAGGGTGAGTGCTTTTTCAATCGGGAAAGAACCGCACGCAAGTCGGCGGAGTGACTCGCAATACGCACCGGTACCAAGCTTATTTCCGATATCTGCACAGAGCGTTCGGATATATGTGCCCTTACTGCAGTGTACGGTCATCTCTACGTGGATCATGCCGTCCTCTACATAAATCTCACCGATCTCTATATCGAAGATCGTGACTTTACGGGGCGGGATCTCGACTTCCTGGCCTTTTCTCGCGTAGTCATACGCTGGACGGCCGTTGATCTTGATGGCCGAGTAAACGGACGGGATCTGCGTGATCTCACCGGTCATGGACATCACGGCATCTCTTATTTTCTTATAATCATTTGCTGAAAGTTCAGAAAACTCTTCTTCCGTCGGCATCTTCCCGCCGATGGTTTCACCCTCGATGTCGCCAGTGGATGTGATCTTTCCGAGCACCATTACGGCCTGGTACTTCTTATCGTCATTTTCCATATAACGGAGGACGCGCGTCGACTTACCCACCGCCACGGTAAGAAGCCCCGTGGCAAAGGGATCGAGCGTTCCGGCATGGCCGGCTTTCTTCGTATGGAATATTTTTCGTATACGGGATACGACCGAGAACGAGGTGATCCCCGCCGGTTTATCTACCAGGACAATACCACTCGGATCCTGCGGGGTCATGTTCTCTCCAGATATGCGCAGGCTTCCGCGATGACTTTCTCAGAGAAAGCATCAATGTCCATGGTCTTACAGGAGAATCCGGCTGCGCGGCGGTGTCCGCCGCCACCGAAAGTCTGGGCAAATTCAGCAGCGTCGAAGCCTTCCTTCGTTCTGCAGTTTACGCGGAGTTCTCCGCCTTCGTTCTCGCGGATCACGAAAGCCGCCAGAACTGTGTCGATGTCACGGAGCACATTGACGATACCGTCGGCTGCACCCTCGGGAGCATGGGTTTTCTCCATCATGTCGAGTGTGATCTTGGTGATCGCGATCTTTCCGTCGGCAAAAAGCTTCATGTCTGACATCGCAAGACCGTGGAGAAGGACTTTTCCTTCGCAGGTCTCATCGAAGAGATGGTACGCATTATCCGTAACGTTCGCACCGAGTTCCATCAGCTCCGCGGCAATGCGGAAAGTACTGGGGCGTGTGTTCTCATAGGAAAATCTTCCGGAGTCGGACTGGATACCGACCATCAGGCAGTCGGCTTCAAACCTGTCTACCAGTGCTTTTCCCGAGGAAACTTCCCATTCTTTCAAAAGAAGATACATCAGCTCGGCACAGGAAGCGGACTTACCGTCGACATAGGCAAGTTCGGCTTCGGGAGAAGCCGATACGTGGTGATCGACCACGACCTTCTTCTCTGCGCGGATAAAGCAATTCCCGGCGGCGCCCATACGGTGGCCTTCGCTGCAGTCCACGGCAAAAGCAAGGCCCTGGCGTGCAAGGATCTCTTCTTCATTATCAGGTGTAACGACCGTCAGAAGTCCTTCCGGGACCTGCATGAAAGAAAGTCTCGGCGGGATCGCTGTTTCGAGCATGACACGGGCAGAATACCCGAGCTTTCTGAGCGCAGAAACGAGAGCCACGGCGGTACCTACGCAGTCGCCGTCAACTCTGGCATGGGGAAAGACCTGTACTTCCTTACTCTTATCGGAAGGAAGATACGAGAATACCCGGGAGGCAAACTCATTCATGGTTTCCTGCACGTTCCTTATCCTCCTTGATGGTACGGTCGATCAGGTCCATCAGGTCCATACCTTTCTGGATCGATTCATCCAGTTTGAAGTGCAGTTCCGGCGCGACGCGAAGCTTGATGCGCTTGGCGACCTGGCTTCGGATAAAACCGGAAGCGCGGTTGACGGCCTCCATACACTCGACCTTCTCCTTCTCGGAACCATATACCGAGAGAAAAACGGTAGCATGTGTCAGATCTGAGGACATGCGCACCTCCAGGACGGAAGTCATCATGGGGATACGCGGATCCTTGACTTCCGTCAGCAGAAGCTGCGAAATCACTTTCTGTATCTCATCGCCCACACGGGCGGCACGGTTTTGTCTCATAAAATCACCTGTTACGGCTTACTTTCTCTTGATTTCCTGCATCTCGAAGACCTCGATGATATCGCCTTCTTCGATGTCGTTGTAGTTCTCGATCGAGATACCGCACTCATAGCCGGCAGCAACTTCCTTCGCATCATCCTTGAAGCGCTTGAGGGAAGCAAGCTTGCCCTGGTGAACAACGATGCCGTTTCTTACGACACGTACTTCAGATGTACGCAGGACCTTACCATCCTTAACGTAAGCACCACCGATCGTACCGACAGAGGATACCTTGAAGGTCTGACGGATCTCGACGTGACCGAGAACGACTTCCTCAAACTGCGGCTTGAGCATACCGCGCATAGCGGCCTCAATATCTTCGATCGCATTATAGATAACGCTGTAGAGCTTGATATCTACGCCGACTTCCTTGGCCTGCTCGACAACGATCGCAGAAGGACGGACGTTAAAGCCGATGATGATCGCATTGGATACATCAGCCAGCGTAACGTCGGACTCGGTGATCGTACCGACACCGCCATGGATAACCTTGACGCGGACTTCCTCGTTGGTGAGTTTCTCGAGAGACTGGGTGACCGCCTCGACGGAACCCTGAACGTCTGCCTTGATGATAAGGTTGAGATCCTTGATCTCGCCCTCGGCAAGTACCTGCGACAGATTCTCGAGAGTCATTCTCGAAGACTTGTGCAGCTGTTCTTCTCTCTGCTTGATACGACGCTTCTCAACGAGCTGTCTTGCCATCTTCTCATCGGTTACGGCATAGAATGTCTCGCCGGCTTCCGGTACTTCCGGAAGACCCAGAATCTCGACCGGAACGGACGGACCGGCCTTCTTCTGGGCAGCACCGTTCTCGTCGTACATCGCACGGATGTGACCGAAGATCGGACCTGTAACAAGAGTATCACCGGAACGGAGAGTACCGCGCTGGACGAGCACTGTCGCAACCGGACCTCTGTTCTTATCGAGCTTGGCCTCGATGACTGTACCCTTTGCCTGACGCTTCGGGTCAGCCTTAAGTTCCATAACATCCGCGGTAAGAAGAACCATCTCAAGGAGTTCGTCGATACCTTCACCGGACTTAGAGGATACCGGAACCATGATCGTGGATCCGCCCCACTCTTCCGGAAGGAGGTCATGTGTGGCGAGCTCCTGCTTAACCTTATCAATATTCGCGCCGACCTTATCGATCTTCGTAATTGCAACGATGATCTCAGTATTTGCGGCACGAGCGTGGTTGATCGCCTCAACTGTCTGCGGCATGACACCGTCATCTGCAGCAACAACAAGGATCGCGATATCCGTTACCTGAGCACCACGGGCACGCATCGTAGTAAATGCTTCGTGACCCGGAGTATCGAGGAAGGTGATCTGACGGCCCTTGCAGCGGACGGTGTAAGCACCGATATGCTGTGTGATACCGCCGGCCTCGCCCTTAACTACGGAAGTCGAACGGATCTTGTCGAGGAGCGAAGTTTTACCATGGTCAACGTGACCCATGACAACAACGATCGGCGGACGCGGTTTCATGTTCTCTTCGTTATCTTCACCTTCATCGAAGAGGATATCTTCTTCTGTAACCTCCACGATCGGCTCAGTCGTAATGCCGTACTCACCGGCAACAAGAGCTGCTGTATCGTAATCGAGTTCCTGGTTCAGTGTAACCAGCATACCCATCATCATAAGTGTCTTGATAACGTCTGCGGATCTCTTTCCGAGACCATCCGCAAGATCCTTAACCGTGATGAACGGCGGGAGTTCAACGTGTGTCAGCTGGGGCTTAACGACCGGTGCCGCCACGAAAGACTGGCGCTTCACCTTCTTCTTGCCCTTGCCGCCCATGTACATCGAATCGAGAGCCTCATCATTGGAGAGGATATCAGATGCATTACCGGTAAACTGGTTCGTACGCTTGTTACCGGATCTGCGGTCGTTGTTCATCGAAGAGGACTTCTGGCTGTCCTTCTTAGAATCTGCCTTCGGATCCTTTCTGTTCTTCTCATAAGCATCACGGGCAGCAAAGTTAGCCTTCTCCTTTGTTGCCTCCGGCGGGAGTTCCTGCTTCGGCTTGGAAGATCTCTTCGGCTGGTTTCTGTTATTGTTGTAGATATCGTCGTCGTCTTTATCCTTACCGGCAAAACCACCGCCGAATCCGCCGCGGTTTCCGCCTCTCTGGCCGTTAAACCCGCCGTTGTTCGGACGTCCGCCCTGCGGTCTGTCAGAGTGGAAAGAACCGTTTCTCTGTCCGCCCTGGTATCCACCGGATCTGCCGCCGTCCTTCGGACGAACGAATGTAGACGTCTCGCGGGTGTAACCTGCGGATGGTGCTTTTACAACTGCGGAGGAGAGCTTCGGAGCTTCCTTAACGGGAGCAGTCTCCTCTTTCTTCGCAGGAGCCTCGGAAGCCTTTGCCTTCGGTTCTTCTTTTACCGGAGCCTCCGCTTCTTCCTTCTTCGGAGCTTCTGCCTTCGGCGCAGGCTTAACTTCCTTTGCCGGAGCAGCTTCCTTCTCTTCCTTCTCTTCCTTCGGCGCAGCCTTCTTCGCCGGAGCCTTCTCGACTTTCGGTTCTTCTTTCTTCACTGTCTTCGCAGCGGTCTTCTTCGGAGCTTCCTCCTTGACCGGAGCGGCAGTTTCCTTTACTGCTTCCGGTTCTTTTACCGGAGCAGCCTCTTTCTCGGCCGGAGCCGCGGCACCCTCTTCTACCGGAGGTTTCTTGGCCTTCTTGTTGACACGGCCGACGCGAAGGGTCTTCGTTCCCGAAATACCACTCACAGTCTTCTGCGGAACCGATGATTCAACCTTTGTCTCGATAGAATCTTCCGTCTTAGCTGTTTTCTTCTCTTTTTCTGCCATCGTTTCCTCCTGTTTATTCCGCGCCTTCCGCGGACTTTTCAATTCTTCCGAGTTCATCGATCAAGGTCAGAAGCTTCTTTCCCATTCCCTGATCTAATATCACGATCGCGATCCTTTGATCTTTCCCGATCGCTCTTCCCAGTTCCTCCGCCGTCGCAAATGTCCGACACTCAACGTCTTCGTCTTTAGCGACTCTTGCGAGTTTCTCCTTCTGCTTCCCGGACCCGTCTTCTGACAGGATCAGAAGTTCCGCGGCTCCGGAGCGCATCGCCAGCTCGCAGGCGTCAAAACCGGATGTCAGGATACCTGCGCGGAACGATAATCCGACCGAACTCAGTATCCTTTCTTTCGTCACCGGCCGATCCTTCTTCATGCTTTCGGATCAGCCTCCTTCATCTTATCCAGCTCAGGCCGGATCGTATCGGGATCCACCTTGCGGTGAAGTCCTCTGTCGAACTGCGAGTGTTCGACTGCTTTCTTCATGCACTCCGGGTTATGGCATACATAAGCGCCTCTTCCGGGAAGTCTTCCCGTCGGATCAACCTGCACGGATCCATCCGCGGATGCTACGATCCGGATCAGATCCTTCTTGGCGAACCGCTCTTTGCAGCTCACACACATTCTCATCGGTATCTTCTTCGCCATGCCTGTGCCTTTCCCGTCTTTCCTTATGCCTCTTCGCCGGCCTCGGAACCTTCGTCATCCGCAACAGTAAAGTTCGCAACGAAATCGTTCTGAACCATCTGCTGGAACTGGGATGTGCTCTTGATATCGATCTTCCAGCCTGTAAGTCTTGCAGCAAGACGTACGTTCTGACCGGAACGGCCGATCGCCAGGGAATACTGCTGATCCGGTACAACTACCTGAGCGTTCTTCTCCTGTGTGCCATCCTCGTTGGTGATGATCTCTGCATCTACACGCTCAACCTTTGCCGGAGAGAGTGCGTTGCTGATGTATACTGCCGGATCATCGGAATATGCGATAACATCGATCTTCTCGTTGCCGAGCTCGTCCATGATCGCCTGGATACGTGCGCCTCTCTGTCCAACGCATGCGCCGAGCGGATCTACGTCCGGATCACGGGAGATAACTGCAACCTTGGAACGGGAGCCGGCCTCACGGGCAACAGATACGATCTCGACGATACCGTCGTGGATCTCCGGAACTTCCTTCTCGAGGAGCTTCTTAACGAGGTTCGGGTGACTTCTGGAAACGATGATCACCGGACGCTCCTTCTGTGTCTCAACGCGGAGAATGAGGAACTTCATTCTCTTATTAAAGGAATAATCCTCGTCTTTGACCTGCTCCTGTCTCGGGAGGGTAGCCTCGGCACGGCCGATGTCTACGAATACGAAACGGTTATCGGATCTCTGGATAACACCGCTTGCCAGTTCGCCGATCTTGTCGGAGAACTCGGACTGGATTCTGTCATTCTCTGTATCACGAAGTTTCTTGCTGATTGCAGCCTTTGCAGCACCTGCAGCCAGACGCCCGAGAGACTCTACGTCGATGGTCATCTCGATGGTGTCGCCCTCTTCGAGGTCCGGGTCGATCTCTTTGGCTTCCGCGAGGGAGATCTGTGTCTTCGGGTTGGTGACCTCAGAGACAACTTCTACGACTTCGTAGACATACATATCACCGGTCTCACGGTCGATCTCCGCAAATACCTGCTCATTCTGCTTGGCGTCAGAGAACTCTCTCTTAAAAGCCGCTACGATCGCTTCTTCGATCGCTTCGAAAAGCACTTCCTCGTCGATGCCTCTTTCCTTTGCCAGTGCGTGAATGGCCTGCAACAGTTCTTCGTTTTTCATAAACTCTCTCCTTTATCGCGTTTTGTTGCCAAAATTAAAACCGTAATGTTCTCTGTGCCTTGGCGATCTTGTCCCATTCCAGACGGATCTGGTCTTCTCCGACCGCAAGTACCAGCTCCTCTTCCGTCGCACTCTCGATGATCCCCTCAATGTGCTTGCTGCCGTCGATCGGAGCAAAGAGTGAAACCTCGATCTCCTCTCCCTCATGACGGACATAGTCCGAAAGCGAGGAAAAGGGGCGCGTCGCGCCGGGCGAAGAGACTTCGAAATAGTCCGGATCCGCATGAAGCTTGCCCTCAAGTGCCGCATCCACCTCACGGGAAACTGCTTCGCAGTCCTCGATCGAGATACCGCCGCGCTTATCGATGAAGATACGAAGGAAGTAGTACTGTCCCTCTTTCTTGTATTCGCAGTCCACAAGATCGAAACCGAGTTCTCGTACGATCGGTTCCGCAATATCATATGCTTCCTGTGCTACTTTAGATCTTCCTGCCATGCCGGGCTCCGTTTCTTTCGATAAACAAAAGAGCGGGCCAAGACCCACTCTCATTGTCAACTCTGTTCTAGCACTAGTATGTTAACACTATTAATAAGAGAATGCAATGGTTTTCAGTGCTTTTATAAGAAATATAATAGAAATCGCTACATTCTCTTCTCCTTTGTTTTATTTACACAATTTTCATTTTCTTTTTCACCTAATCACTATTCAAATTATCCAAGTTATCATGTAGAATATAAGTAATCCAAAACAAGGCGTTGGATAATCAACAAAACAAGGAGATGATGCCAATGATAAAGGTAATTGCAGGAGAAAAGGGAACAGGAAAAACAGCGCAGCTCGTAGAGGATATTAACGAGCAGGCCACCACAGATAACAATATCGTGTGCATTCAGCGCGGACACCGCCTCGACCGTCTTCTTAAGTACAGAGTCCGTCTCGTGGATCTCGATGAGTACCCGGTTGAAGGTTTTGAACAGTTCTTAAGTTTCGTAGCAGGTATTTGTGCCAAGGACTACGACGTCACACATATCTATGTAGACAGCATCCTCAAGATTACAGGCGAAACAGATTATGAGAGATTTGCAGCTTTCCTCGAGAAGTTTGACAAATTCCTGGGAGACAAGATTACAGCGACAATTATCTGCAGCCGTGCTGCCGACGTTCTTCCCGAGAGCGTAACCAAGTACTGCTGAGCTTCTATATAGCGCATCCTACAATTAAATAGCAAACAACAGGGACTGCCTCAAGCGAGACAGTCCCTTCTTTTTCTTCGCGAAAAGCACTCATCCGCCGCGGCAACTGCAGACAAAAAAAGACCGTCTCCGAAGAGACGGTCTTCGCAATTCAATTGCCAGCTTTTAAAGATTAAGCCTGAGGCTTGCCGCACTCACCGCAGAACTTACCGGTGTTGCCTGTAGCACCGCAGTTGCTGCATGTCCAGCCCGCACTCTCTTCCGGCTTCTTGTTGCCGCACTCAGCGCAGAACTTACCGGTATTCTTAGCGCCGCAGGAGCATGTCCATGTTCCCGGCTCTTCCGGCTTCTTGCTGCCGCAGTTCGCGCAGAAGTTACCCTGGTTGCCTGCCTGACCGCAGGAGCATGTCCAGCCTGCTGCTGCCGGAGCTGCCGCCTGCTGCTGCATCTGCTGTTGCTGCTGCATCATCTGCTGCTGCTGGAGGAAAGCCATGCCCTGGTTGCCCGGGTTCATAGCACTGCCGTTGAATCCGCCAACGAGACCAACACCCATCATAGCGTTGCCTGCGCCTGCAGAGTTATTAGCAGCATCCTTCATAGCATCGACGGAACCCTTGATCTGGTAACCGGCTGCCATGTTCGGGTTGTTACCAAACATGAGACCATCGTCCATAGCCTCGATTCTCTTTCTGGACTCATCGTCAGGTGTAACAGACATAACTGCTACTTTCTCAACGATCATACCACGGCCCTGGAGCCAATCCTCGTCCAGAACTTCGTTCATGTACTTAGCGAGCTTGACCTGCTGGCTCTGAAGTCTGTTGTACTGAACTTCTTCTCCGCCGGCACCCATCTTATTGAGAGCTTCGCCGAGGTACATCAGGAACTCAGCCTTAGCCTGACCGGGCTGGCCATTCTTGCCCATCAGTTCGTCACGGCGATACTCGCCGGCAACGTTACCTGCAATGTTCTTGAAGAATGTAACCGGATCTACGATCTTGAAGGAGAATGTACCATTCATTCTGATGTAGATACCACGATATGTCGGATCATCGTACGGAAGCGGAGCCGCTGTACCGAACTTGTTATCAACCATCTCGAGCATGTTAACGAAGTATACTCTCTGCTGAGTAAGAGCCTCGCCACCTGCCTTAATACGGTTCCAGATGTCACCGCAGGACTTCTTTACGCCGTCAAGGAATCCGCTTGTTCCGAAACATGTCGGCGCAGAGGATGTATCCCATGTATACATACCGGGCTCAGTTGTAAAGTCAACAACACGGCCATTATCTACTAAGATAAGAGCGGTTCCCTCCGGAACTGCGATCTTGGAACCATTGGAAATGATCTCCGCGTCACCCTTGTTGCTGCCGTTACGCATGACCTTCGCACCACGACGAAGAAGTACTTCCTGTCCCAGTGAGTCGCATGTGAAGAACTCAAGATACTGATCTCTTAAGTTTCCGCCAACAGCCTGAAATGCAGCTTTAATTAATCCCATTGTAATCTCCTCCCTACAAGAAAAAATACTCAGATCTCGATCAACTTATCGACAAGCCAGATTCGCATATCAACTGTTTTGATTGCGGTACCGCAGAATTCACAGACATCTGAACCGAGGTGTCTTACCGGGGCGCCGCAATGAGGACAGGTGAAACCTACTCCCTTAATGTCTTCCGATTGAAGCCTGTCAGCGTCAAGGATATTGATCACTTTTACGTTGTACCGGCTCTGCGTCGGAGTCGCTCGATTGCCTGATATAAATTTACCATTTCTTTCTTGGTATTGCAAACATTGTAACGAATATTGGAAGGTGATTTCCACCGCCGAATTTGACTTTTCGTACGCGTTAATTCCGCTCTTGTGGACAATTATATCTCGGTAAATCAGAGATTTGCCTTCGGACCTGGCCGAGCCCACTTTATGCCACAGTTCTTCGGACAGAGAACGCGTTACTCCGATGCCGCATGCTGCCAGCTGTGTCTGGATACGGTCGATCGTATCGCCGTTGCCCGCAGTCGTCATATCGGTCAGCAGATCGAGGCTCTTGACGAGCACTGCCTGTGCCGCACTCTGCATCTGGGCAACACTTAAGTCCGGGAAGTCCTTGTTGATCCTCGGAATGAGCGCCGTCGACAGATCCGACACTGACTTCGGGGTCGCCAGCTCCTGTTTCATGGAGAAATCCTCCGGACCCACTTTCCCTTCCGCAACTTCATTCTTGACACCGTTATAGATCTGTCCGAGAAGTGAATTGCGAAAAGCCTTTCTAGCCTTATGAACCATCCCGACAATTCCCAGTACTGCGAGAAGTCCGCCCGCAACGCAAAGACCGATGATTGTTAGATTTCCACCCGGCATTCTGTTACCCTCCTGTTGTCTTCAATATCTTCCCGAAAAGCACTCATCCCCAAGTACAAGTGCTTTTCCCGCAGTTTAATATGTATACAGTACCTTACGATCCATGCAGAGGACCGGGATCCCGGCCGGAGTCTTCTCTTTCCAGGACTCCGGGAGCACATTATCAAGGCCCGTCTGGTACACGAGCGGGATGCCCGTGAGTTTCGACGCCTCAAGAACGACCTGCTCGCCCTCGATGAGTTCTTCCTCCGTCGTATCCTCGAGAAGGTTCGAGTTGTTGATGAATCCCGAGATCGGAAGACGTGCCGCCTCCGAAAGCTCCGCGCACATCTGGCGGATGCCCTCCGGATCCGAAGTGAACGGACGGAATGCATTAACTACCATAAAGACGCGATACTCGATCTTCTGGAAACGGCTGAGCATCGCGCCGAGAACGCGCGCGCCCAGATCCTCGCCGCCGATGTCAAAGACCGCGACAGTATCCGGCATATCGAAGGCGGAATAGACTTCGCCCGAAAGCGCCGGCACATCGACGTTCGTATTCGCGTACTCCGGCACGATCACGTGGATGCCCTCCGCCTCGAGTGAATCCTTCGCATCCGCCGAACGGTAATACGGATTCACGATATCAAGGTCCGCCAGCATGACCTTTGCCGACGGGTCTTCCTGCTTCAGCATATGGGCAAAGTGGACCGATACCTCGGACTTGCCGCTGCCATATGCGCCGACAAAAACATACAGGCGCACTTTTTTGTTAGTATCTTCGCTCATTTCATTTCCTCATATAAAGAGAATTCGGATGGTGTGAGATCACACCACCCGAACATTAGAATACCATTTCTTATAGGAATTGACCACTTCAAGATAGACCGGTATAAGCGCGTCTATCTTTCAGGAAAGCAGATCAGGCGCCTCTGAATACGCGGACGAAAACGTCTTCCAGTGCTGCTCCGTCAAGCTTAGCTTCCCACTCGTCTGCATCATAGCTCAGATCCAGACGGACATAGACCTCTTTTGTCTGATCCTTGTCGATGACCTTGAACACCTCGAAGGACTTGTCCGCTTTTTCTTTTCTGTCCGTCAACACCGGCCACAGACTCGTTCCCGCCTTAAGCGTAACGGAACCCGTCTTCTCAAGTGTTTCCGGATCGACCTGATCGACTTTCAGATCCTTCTTGAGGCAGGGGAATATCTGTCCGTAATAGCTGACAAGTAATACCGTTTCATCATCCGTGACCGGCATACCCTTATCATCGATGTGATAGACAGCCGAATAAGTTTTGAGTCCGACTACATAAACTTCATCAACAAGTTCTACATGATCCGGATCGAAATTCTCCCACGGAGCTATCTTCCACTTTCCGGCACCGTCTTTCTGCTCGACATTCTTTCCGACGATCTCGAAGATGTCGATCGCCATGCGGTCATCTTCGCCGCCGACCCAGATATAGAGGAAATTCTTTCCGTGTGTATGGATAAGCATGAGCGTATCTGCTGATTCGTCTCCGTTGGAGCTTGATGTATCTACTTTTGTTTCCTGATCATCGATCTTGACGGTAAAAGAACCCAACTCGTAGTACTGCTTTCCCAGATCAATATCAACACAGATCATCTCGGTCTTTCCATCCCCGTCCAGATCCCAGTAGAAATCCACGTTCGGAGAGATGTGAAGAACATAGTTCTCGGGAAGTGAATCGAAGTATTCACCATTCAGCACATCTTCATTTCCGATGTAGGCGATATGTGCAGGCGCATACGAGAAACTTCTGGTAATCGTCTGATCGAAATAAACAGTGATGCCGGAATAATCGATCGTAAAAGGAACATCATCCGCATTCAGCGCGGCCAGCACATCTGTTTCCTTGATCGTCTCTAAATCATACTCTGTCAGATTTGCCATGATCTGTTCTTTCGCCAACTCGACAAGGCGGGCCTTATCCTTGACCACATCGGAAAGAGCAATTTGTTTTCCTGTCGCCGTATCGTAGTTGATCAGATTCTTAGAGCTCAGTTCCTTTTCATTATCCTGATTCAGCGGGAGCGGATAATAGACTGTAGTGATTCTCTCGTCCGCGCGGAGAACGACCGGGAGAAGATTCTCTTCTTCCGCGATTTCGTAGGGTTCATTTCCGAGTTTTTCCGCATATTCCTTCTTGCGGCCCTCGAGATACTCCTTGGCGTTCGGGATGATCTTTTCGTAGTCTTCCTTCACCGCCTCATTGATCTTTCCTGCGTTATCTCCGGAGAAGACCGGCAGACCGCTGAAACCATAATAGAACTCGATGCAGTTATATCCCGAGATGTCTTCACTCGAGAAATCCTTAGAAAGGAAGGTAAATGCTTCTTCCTTCTCGATCTCATAAGAAAGATAGCCGACCTTTTTAAATGCCGGAGCATCGTAAGAGACCGGATCAACTTTTGACGTATCTGTCGGTTCTGCCGACGTTTCCGTTTCTTTTTCCGAAGTGGTTGCAGATGTCTCGGAAGAAGACGCCGTTGTTTCACTTTCAGTTGAAGATTCGGAAGCCTTTTTCGAGCACGCACAGAAAAGCACTGACATTGCGAGCACTGCCGCTATTACTGACTTTTTCATAGTAAAATACCTCTTCCCAGATGATTTTGTTGCCATCTGAGAAGAAGTATATCACTAAATTACTTTGGATTTCAAAATATTAAATAGTTTTTCACTACCGGGGCGGAGTTCCTTTATCTCAACTCCGCGATCGTGACGCCATCCTCACCTTCTCCGAAGGTTCCGAGACGGTATGTCCGTACACGCTTATCCTTCTTCAGGAACTGATCGACCGCAGACCGGAGAGCTCCCGTACCCTTACCATGTACGATACGCACATTCTCGATGTTACTGATCACGCAGTCATCAAGATACCTGTCGAGGGTGTGAAGTGCCTCGTCTACCGTCATTCCGAGAAGCTGCACTTCAGGCATCATGGAAGACTTCTTCGACAGACGGATCTTGTCGGCAGAAGAAGTAGATGTGCGGCGCGGTTCTTTTCGCGAACGGACGGCACTCTTCTTCACCTCTTCCTTCTTCGGATAGCGCAGGGAATCCGCAGCGACGGTAAGCTTCAGTGCACCGGAAGAAAGGATGCAGTTGCCCGCTCTGTCCGGACCTTTAATGACGATGCCGGTGACATCCAGTGCCGGCGAATAGTAGAGCCCGCCTTCTCTGATCTTGTCCGGCTTCTCTCCGGGGATCTCCTTGACCTCTTCGTCGTCATCGCCTTCCGCATCGATATCGGAAAGACCGGCGCGCAGGTTGTTGCGGATCTGACGGATCTTTCTCTCGGCATCGTGGGAGTTCTCCATTTTCTGGATCTCCTTGATCTCGTCGAGGATCTTATCCGCTTTCTCGAGAACTTCCTCGAGCATCTCCTGCTTCTCTTCCCTGGCCTGCGCGAGGACTCTCTTTCTCTCCTTCTCGATACTCTTTCTCTGATTCTCAAGATCTTCCTTCTGTTTCCGGATCTCATCACGGAGAGAGGCGATCTCCTGCTCGAGTTTCTCACTCTCACGGTTATGACGCTCCGCCGAAGACAGAAGTTCTTCAACCTTCAGGCTCTCCTCGGAAAGGATGCTCTGCGCATTCTCGATGATCTTCGGTGACAGACCGAGTTTTCTCGAGATAACGAACGCATTACTGACACCCGGAAGACCGATCATGAGACGGTACGTCGGGGACAGTGTCTCGGTATCGAATTCGCAGCAGGCGTTCTCGACACCTTCCTGCTCGACCGCATAAGCCTTGAGTTCCTTATAGTGTGTGGTAGCGACAGTGACCGCACCCTTCTTTCTGCACTCATCGAGGATCGCGATCGCCAGCGCCGCACCCTCTGTCGGGTCTGTTCCGGATCCGAGCTCATCGACCAGTACCAGTGTCGTCGGCTTCGTGAGCTTTAAGATCTGTACGAGATTCGTCATGTGCGCAGAGAATGTCGACAGGCTCTGCTCGATGCTCTGCTCATCACCGATATCTGCCAGTACTTTTGTAAATGTGGAGACTTCGGATTCTTCCTTACACGGTACAAAAAGTCCCGCCATCGCCATGAGCGAGATCAGGCCGCAGGTCTTAAGTGACACCGTCTTACCGCCTGTGTTCGGACCAGTGATGACAAGTGTCCTGTAATCGGTGCCGACGGTAAAGTCGATCGGCACGACACGCTCCTTATCGATCAGGGGGTGACGCGCCTTGAGAAGCACGATCCTTCCCTCATCGTTCATGATCGGCTTTGACGCTTCAAGTTCGAGCGCGAACTGTGCTTTTGCCTGCATAAAATCGATATGTCCGACGAGCGTGATATCCGAAAGGATCTCATTCTTGCTGATTCCGACTTTTCCGGTCAGGATACCGAGGATGCGGTTGATTTCCTCCTGCTCGGCCGCGGTCCACTCGCGGATCTTGTTATTGAGTTCGACAACAGCCATCGGCTCGATGAACAGTGTCTGACCGGATGCGGAAGTATCGTGCACGACGCCCGGGACTTCGCCCTTCTTCTCAGGCTTGACCGGTACGCAGTAGCGGCCGTCACGCATCGTGACCAGCTGATCCTGAAGAGCCGAAGGATTCTTTCTTATCAATCGCTCCAGGATCTCACGGATGCTGCTCTGCGCATCCCTGATCTGCCGGCGGATATTATAAAGCTCATTGCTGGCACGGTCGTTCATCTCGTTCTCGCCGTTAATGGACATCGAGATCTCTTTCTCGAGAGACTCGAGCGGCATGAGCTGACGGATCTCACGGAAAAGACAGTGATCCTGCGGCTCGACACGGAGCCATTCGACCTTCACCTGCGACAGACGTTCCACCGCACGCAGGAACTGCGCGATGAACAGAAGCTGCTTCATGGAAAGGGTCGTTCCTGTATCCGAGAAGCGCACCGCATCACGGATGTCGTTGACTCCTCCGAGTGGAAGAGAACCTTCTTTTACCAGGAACTCTAGGGCATCCTCCGTCTCCTTCTGCCACTCTTTCACGAGCGGAAGGTCCGACGTCGGGATCAGCCCATAGCAAAGTTCACGCCCGTATATCGTACGAGCGTGATTGACCAGACGGTCTAATATTTTGTCATATTCCAGAATGGAAAGAGAACGGCCGCGGACTAGCTTCCGCTTCGCCTCCTCTTCAAAAGTTGTATACATAGACTCCTCTTTTTCCTCGAAGAAGTCTGATTCGCCGTAAGAAATGACGCTCCCTGTCTCTTAGGAAAGAAGCTTCGATCTTTCTACTTCGTCCAGAGAAATACTCTTCTTCATGGACAGACCTTCTTCGATATCTACATCTGTGATCTCACCATTTCTGTAGACCACGAGACGGTTTAATCTCTTATCTTTGATGCACTCGATCGCGCGAACACCCATAAGGCTTGCCATCGTACGGTCGCGAAGTGTCGGGCTTCCGCCTCTCTGCAGGTGACCGAGGATCGTCGGACGGGATTCGATCTCCGTCGCATCTTCGATCTGCTTGGCGATCTCAGTCGCATCGCCGGCACCCTCCGCTACGATAACAATGTAGTGGCGCTTGCCCTTATTTCTGCAGTCAAGGATCGTCTTGATGACTTCCTTCATGTCCCACGGAACTTCCGGAAGGAGAATGATCTCCGCGCCGGTCGCAATACCTACATTCAGTGCGATATAACCTGCGTGACGGCCCATGACCTCGATAACGCTGCAGCGCTCGTGGGAAGATGCCGTATCGCGGAGCTTGTCGATTGCTTCCATCGCGGTATTCATCGCGGTGTCATAACCGATGGTGTACTGTGTGCAGGCAATATCGTTATCGATCGTGCCCGGGATACCGATTACCGGAATACCGAGTCTTGCGAGGTCTCTGGCACCCTTAAAGGAACCGTCACCGCCGACAACGACCAGGCAGTCGATTCCGAATACTTTACACATCTTTGCGCCCTGCAGAACACCGGCCGGTGTCTCAAAGCTCTTCGATCTTGCAGTCATGAGGAAAGTACCGCCGCGCTGCAGTGTCTCGGAAACATCTCTGTGGCCGAGTTCCTTAACTTCGCCCTTCCACAGTCCGTGATAGCCGCGGGTAACACCCATCATCTTAAATCCGGCCTTCGTACCTGCACGAACGACCGCACGGATCGTCGCATTCATACCCGGAGCGTCGCCGCCGGATGTCAGGATACCAATGCCTCTGATTTCAGGCTCCTGGCTGAGGTCGATCTCCGCGTAGTTCTTGGCTTTCATTTCCTTGAGATTCGGCAGATTGCCATTGGTGTATTCTTCAAACATATTCCTTCTCCTCAGCGAGCCGCCATTGGTATTCGCCGTTTACTTTCCTAGATTTATATCCTGTATTATACCAAAGCTATCAGAACAGGGAAACATTTTCGATGCCGAATTGACCTATGAGTATATTGCAGACCTCACGGCTCCACTCGATACTGTACTCCGCAGAAAGACGCACATTTCTCTTCTCCTTCGGAAGCGCCACATACACAGGCACACTTCCGTGGAAGTACGAGCACGTAGCCAGAAGTCTCTTATATCCCTCATCGTCGGCATGGCCGAAATACCGGATCGCCAGGCGCGGAGTATTTCCCGTTCCTGCCGGGTTCTTTTCCTGCAAAAGCACTTGTCCGGAGCCTTCCGTTCCGCCTTCTGACGATGCGGAAGCACCCGCTGTTCCCGCACTTGAAGATACGGCATCCGCCTGAGCCGGCACGGGCGTTCCCGGGGTGAAGTTCTCTTCATATCCTCCATCGTTTCTCGGACGGCGCGAATATCCGCCGGATCTTGCGGGCGGCAGCTGACAGAGCTCCTCATCGTCGCGGCTTAAGTTCACGCAGTCTTCGAGGATAAGCTTTACGGCTTCATCGTCGACCTGCACACGGCCGCGGATCAAAAGTGCTTTTGAAGCATTGATCACAGAACCGTATCTGCCGTAGGACTCCGGGAAAACGATCACTTCGTAGTCGCTGAAAAGATCCTCGATGCGGAGGAAGCACATGCTCTTGCCGGTCTTCGTGGTCTTCTGGTTTCTCGACGTGATCAGACCCGCCATGGTCACCTGTTCCTTATCCTTGAGGACGCGGCCGGTACCCATGTCTTCGCCTAATGTCTTCAGGAACGAAGTACTGTCCGTATTGGCTGAACTCATGGCTTTCTTATAGTCATCGAGCGGATGTCCGGAGATATAAAGTCCGAGCATTTCTTTTTCTTTTGCGAGGCGCTCCTCGAGCGGGAACTCACTGACATTCGGGAGTACAGGTTCATCTTCCGCTGCGGCCTTCTCATCGCCGAGCAGGCTGAAGATCGAAATCTGTCCCTCCATAGCCTGTCTCTTCGTCGAAGAAAGCCGGTTGAGGTACGGTTCCGATGCACCGAGCATCTGCGATCTCGGAATACCGAATTCATCCATCGCGGACGACAGTATCAGACTCTCGATCATCTTCTTATTGATCTCGAGCGCTTCGGATCTTCTCAGGAAATCCCCGAAGGAAGAAAAATCACCATTTACTTCGCGGTCGACAACAAGCTTACGGACAGCGCTCTCACCGACGTTCTTAACAGCCGTAAGTCCGATACGGATCTGCTTCTCGCCCTCGGTCGAGAACTTCACAAGGCTCTTATTGACCGACGGCGGCAGGATCGAGATGCCCATCTTCTTGGCAACGGAAGTGTACCATGCCGACTGGGACTGGCTTCCGAGGAAACTGTTGAGCATCGCAGCCATAAACTCCGTCGGATAGTGGTATTTCAGATATGCGGTAAAATAGCCGACCACGGCATAGGCCGCCGCGTGCGACTTGTTAAATGCATAGCCCGCGAACTGCGTCACGTCATCGAAGATCTTTCTGGCAATCGGTTCGGAAACGCCGTTGGCGATCGCGCCGGCGACCTCTCTTCCCTTCTCGTCTTTACCGCCGTAAATAAAGGTCTGGCGGTATTTCTCCATCATGGAGGCCTTCTTCTTCGCCATGGCACGGCGGATATTATCTGACTGGCCCATCGAGAAGCCGGCGAGATCACGCACGATCTGCATGACCTGCTCCTGATAGATCATACAGCCGTAGGTCATGTTCAGGATCGGCTCGAGAAGCGGATGATCGTACTTGATCGAAGTCGGGTCATGGCGTGCCGCCACATACTTCGGGATCTGGTCCATCGGACCCGGACGGTAAAGCGATATGCCCGCGATAATGTCTTCGAGTGAGCTCGGCTTAAGGTCGACCATGAACGAGGTCATGCCCGAACTTTCAAGCTGGAACACGCCTTCCGTGTCACCTCTGCTGATCATCTCGAAGACCTGCGGTTCATCCATCGGGATACGGTCAAAGTCGATCTCGATGCCCTGATTCTCCAGGACCATCTGCGCAGTATCTCGCATGACCGTAAGTGTACGGAGTCCGAGGAAGTCGAACTTCAGAAGACCGATCTCCTCCGAGTTCGCTTTTGCAAACTGCACAACGACTGACTCATCGTTCTTCGCAAGCGGCGCGATATCCGTCAGAGGCTTGGCGGAGATAATAACACCCGCAGCATGCGTGGAAGCATGGCGCGGCATACCCTCAAAAAGCATCGCCGTATCGATGACCTGCTTAATTAGGTCATCGTTCTCATATTCAGCTTTCAGATCCGGAGAGCCCTTCAGTGCATCCGCGATCGTGATGCCCAGTGTATTGGGGATCATCTTGCAGATGCGGTCACTGTCCGCATAAGGAACATCGAGTGCTCTCGCGACATCCTTGATACAGGCTTTCGCCGCAAGAGTTCCGAAAGTAATTACCTGTGCGACTCGGTCTTCTCCGTATTTTCTCGTCACATAGTCGATGACTTCCTGTCTTCTTTCGTAGCAGAAGTCGACGTCGAAGTCAGGCATGCTGACACGTTCGTTGTTAAGGAATCTCTCGAAGATCAGGCCGTACTTGATCGGATCGATATTCGTGATCCGGAGCGCATACGCGACAAGTGATCCCGCACCGGAACCACGGCCAGGTCCGACCATGATGTGATTCTCTTTCGCATAGTGGATAAAGTCCCACACGATGAGATAGTAATCCGTGTATCCCATCGACGTAATGACTGACATCTCGTACTCAGCGCGCTGTCTGTACTTCTCGATTTCCTCCGGATCCGAGCACCATTCGAGACGTTTCTTTAAGCCCTCATCGCAGAGGTATCTCAGGTATTCTTCCGCATCCGCATACTCAAGCGGAACATCGAATGCCGGCAGGTGGATCTGGTCAAATGTATATCCTGCGTGGCACATGCTCGCGATCTTCGTCGTGTTCTCGATCGCCGACGGGATCGAAGAGAAATACGAACGCATCTCTTCTTCCGACTTGATATAGAAATCATCACTCGGCATCTTCATGCGGTCCGGATCGCTCATTCTCTTTCCGGTCTGCATGCAAAGCAGTACCTCATGCGCCTTCGCATCTTCTTTATACATGTAGTGGCAGTCGTTCGTCGCGACCAGCGGGATCCCCGTCTCGTTACTGAGCATGATCAGGTGCTGGTTGACCTTCGCCTGCTCGGGAAGCTGGTTGCTCTGGATCTCCAGATAATAGTTTCCGCGGCCGAAGACACGGTCATACCAGAGTGCCGCGCTCTTCGCCTTCTCCGGTTCATTCTTAAGGACATATGTCGCGACTTCGCCGGACACGCACGCCGACAGCGCGATCAGCCCCTCGGAATACTTCTCGAGAAGCTCATGGTCGACTCTCGGCTTATAGTAGAAACCCTCGGTGAATCCTGCAGATACCAGGCGGTTCAGGTTCTTAAGTCCCTCGTCATTCTTCGCCAGGAGCACCAGATGATAGTATCCTCTATCTTCATTCTCTTTCAGGAAACGGCCGCGCGGCGCTACATATACTTCGCATCCGATGATCGGGTGGATACCTTCTTCGGTCATCGCCTTAAAGAACTCGACCGCACCGTACATCGTTCCGTGGTCAGTGATCGCGCAGGAAGTCATACCCAGTTCTTTTAGACGCGCGGCAAGACGCTTGATGCGGATCGCACCATCCAGAAGGCTGTATTCGGTATGTAAATGCAGGTGCACAAAGCCCTGCGAAGTCTCTTCCGCCATCTGCTTTCCTCTTATCCGTCTCCGAGCTTGCCCTTAACGATCACGAGCAGGTCACGAAGCCTTGCTGCCTCTTCGAACGCGAGGTCCTTCGCCGCGGCCTTCATGTCCTTGTCGAGACGGGCGGCAAGCTTTTCCAGTTCTTTTCTCGACATATGGGTCTTCTTCTCGTTCATGAGATCCGACAGATCCTTCATGTCGATACTGTCCTCGCGGCTGACCTCTTCCATCGTGGCCAGCACATCTCTGACTTCCTTCTTCACGCTCCTCGGCGTGATGTTGTTATCCTTATTATACTGGATCTGGATCCCGCGTCGACGGTTAGTTTCAGAAACCGCTTCAAACATCGAATCCGTCACATCATCCGCATAGAAAATAACCCGTCCGTTGACATTTCGCGCAGCACGTCCGATCATCTGGATCAGCGATCTCGTCGAACGCAGGAAGCCTTCCTTATCCGCATCGAGGATCATAAGGAGCGAGACCTCCGGAATATCCAGGCCCTCACGCAGCAGGTTGATACCGACGAGCACGTCGAAGTCGCCCTGGCGGAGCTCTCTTAAGATCTTCATTCTGTCTACGATATCGATATCCGAATGCAGATACTTGACGCGGATCTCTTCCTGCTTGAGGAAGCCCGTCAGATCCTCGGACATCTTCTTGGTCAGTGTCAGGATCAGCGCACGCTCGCCCTTGGCGGTCGTCGCCTTGATCTCCGTAAGGATATCCTCCATCTGTCCCTCGACCGGTCGGATCGAGATCTCCGGATCGAGAAGTCCCGTCGGACGGATGATCTGCTCGACGGTCTGCTGGCTGTGTTCCGCCTCATACTTCGAAGGTGTCGCCGACACGAAGATCGTCTGACCCATCTTCTTCTCGAATTCCTCAAACTTCAGCGGGCGGTTGTCAAATGCCGAAGGAAGGCGGAAACCGTAATCGACGAGCGTCGTCTTTCTCGACCGGTCACCGTTATACATCGCGCCGATCTGCGGTACGGTGACGTGCGACTCGTCGATCATCAGAAGATAGTCGTCGGGCATAAAGTCCATCAGTGTGTACGGCGGTTCTCCCGGCTTTCTTCTCGTCAGGTGGCGCGAGTAGTTCTCGATCCCCTTTACGAATCCTGTCTCTGCGAGCATCTCCAGATCGTATCTGGTCTTCTGCTCGAGTCGGTATGCCTCGATGAGTTTGCCTTCTTCACGGAGCACCGCCAGTCTCTCTTCGAGTTCCTCACCGATCGTCACGATCGCGTGATCGAGTTTCTCCTTCGTCGTCGCATAATGCGAAGCCGGGAAGATCACGGCGTAGTTCCTGTTCCACATGACCTTGCCGCTGATATAGTGTACTTCCGAGATCTTCTCGATCTCATCACCGAAGAACGTGACTCTCGTCAGAAGTTCTTCGGAAGACGGCGGGAAAATATCGAGCGTATCGCCCTTTACGCGAAAAGCACCTCGCGTGATCTCAAAGTCATTTCGCACATACTGAAGGTCGATGAGTTTTCTGATCACGGCATCACGGGAGACCTCCATACCGGACCGCAGATTGATCATCAGGTCCTTATAGTCTGACGGGTCACCGAGACCGTAGATGCAGGAAACCGATGCGACCACGATGACATCTCTTCTCTCGAGGAGCGCACTCGTCGCACTGTGACGCATGCGGTCGATCTCATCGTTGATATCGCAGTCCTTCTCGATATATGTATCCGTCGACGCGATGTACGCCTCCGGCTGGTAATAGTCATAGTAGGAAACGAAGAACTCGACGGCGTTATCCGGGAAGAACGCCTTAAACTCCGCGGCAAGCTGGGCCGCAAGCGTCTTATTCGGCGCGATCACTAGCGTCGGGCGCTGAGTCCTCTCGATAATGTTTGCCATCGTAAATGTCTTACCGGAACCGGTAACACCCAGAAGTGTCTGTCCGCGATCACCCGCGTTTAAGCCCTCGACCAGTTTCTCGATCGCCTGCGGCTGATCTCCGGTCGGGGTATAGTCGGAATGAATCTTAAAAGGAGTGGTCATATCATTCATACGAGGCCTGCCTGTCGTTTCGAACATATTTTCGTTTCGTTCAGTATAGCACATCTGTATTAAAAGAGAAACCCTTTTCACAACTCAAAAAAAGCAAAGACCGGATACTGTTTTCAAAAGCAAAAAAGAAGCAGCTCCGCTACTGTGAGGAAGCTGCTTCTCTTATCCCATTAAAGAAGGTGATTAAGAAGATTGCATGAATTTATAAACCGGCTCGCGGAGAGCAGGAGATGAAACTTAGATCAGCTTCACCCGTCCGCCCGGTGCGCTTTGCCTTTTCTCTATCTCTCAGTCGATCGTGTCGACAACCAGGATCCTCTCGATCGGCACTCTGAATGTCAGTGAGAGTACCAGAAGATTATCGATCGTCGGCATTGTCAGCCCTCTTTGCCACTTGTAAATGGCCTGAGGTGTGGCAAATCCGAATATATCCTGAAGATCACGTACGGACAATCCCGCATCCTCGCGGAGCCGTACGATATTACATCCTGTTTCTTCCATGTTGATGATTGGTAACATAGGTCATTCCTCCATCCTTTTTAAAAAATTTATAACAATAAAAAACCGCTCTTCCTCTGTACCTGGAAAAGCGGCCGTGTTTCTGAACGTGTAACCGTGAAACTATCGTACTGAGCGTTTCACCGGTGCTTCTCCATTGGTTTCCAAATAATATCCGCGATGCTTCGCGTCACAGACTGTAGAGGCCCATGCGCATGCGACTGTTGTTGCTGTTGCAGCTTTAAGTGTATAAGACTTATTAATACCAATAATTGATTTCATTTGTGAAACGCTCCTTTCTTGTAGATTTAGTATTTATCTTTCGATATACATAATTTACCACTATGATTTTTATTTGTCAGTATACTGACAGTATAATTTTTCAACAATTTTTCCATACTCCGCGGAGGAGTGTCTTTGTCAGTATGTCAAACAATATCAGTCGTTGTAGTACATATACATATAATACTCAATATTATGATCAGGCTCGATCTCCTCAAGATCGAGGAAGCATACCAGCGTGCCCGACTTGCTCGGACCGACAATGACCCAGGAGATCTCGACCGGTTCCGGCACCAGCTTCGTGTCGGAGAACAGCGAATACTTCGAGATGTTGTATTCCTTCAGCGGGATCTCGTGGTAATCATCACCGAGCATATTCCGGAGAGTCACGATCGTCTCCTCCAGGTGCTCGTGAGTGTCGATCAGGATCTTTGCCTCGAAGCCCGTACGCTTAAAGAGCGAACCGTACTTGACGAACTTCTCGATCTTAAAGTCACTCGGGACAGAGTATCCCGTCTTACGCTCGATCAAGCCCTTCTTATCGTTGTCACGGATAGCAAAGACCAGCATCGTCACTCCAAGAATGACCAGAATTGCAGCCATAATGATGATCGTTCTGTTCCTGTTCATCATGTATCCTTTCCGAAAAGACGCTGTGCGTTCTTCGTCGTGATCTTCGCCATCTTCTCCGGTGTGATCCCCTTGAGGCGCGCCATCTCTTCCACTACATACTTCACATATGCCGGTTCATTTCTTTTCCCGCGGAAAGGAACCGGTGTCATGTACGGCGAGTCCGTCTCGACAAGAAGCCTGTCAAGCGGGCACATACGGATAACGTCCGGTGCTTTTCGCGCATTCTTAAACGTGATCGGTCCGTCAAAACCGAGATAGAAGCCCATATCCAGAAGGATCTTTGCCGTTTCTTCCGATCCGGAGAAACAGTGCATCACGCCCGGTGATTCACGGAGAAGGTTCTGCTCCTTCAGAGAGTTCAAGATGAACAGCGTGTCCTTGCAGGCATCGCGCTCATGGATGACCGCCGGAAGGTCGTATCTGAAGGCCAGGCCCATCTGGTAGATGAAGGCCATCGCCTCATATGCCGGTGACGCGTCATCGTAGTGGTAATCCATACCGATCTCGCCGACTGCCACGATACCCATCTCATCCTTCTTCTTGAGCCACTGCTCGAGCTGCCACTTCGCCTCATCGTTAAAGGAAGTCGCAGCTTCCGGATGCACGCCCACCATGCAGGAGAGCTTGACTCCGCAGCGCTTCCGCGCCATCCGGAGTTCCAGCGAGATCGCGCTGTCATCGATCGTGGAGCTCGCCAGGAGGATGTGGCTTACGCCCGCATTCTTCGCGTTCTCCAGAACCTGATCAATATCATCCTGATAATCCTCACGCCAGTTCAGATGGGCATGAGTATCGAACATCTCCATCAATTAAGAGACCTCCGCTCCCGGCTCTACGCCTTCCGGAACAGACAGCAGCGCATAGTCGCCGTTCGGCTTCTCCGCACAGAGGATCATACCGTAGGAATCAAATCCGCGGAGCTTTCTCGGTGCGAGGTTAGCAACCCATACGACCATCTTGCCGACCATTTCTTCCGGTGTATAGTACTGCGCGATACCCGACAGTACCTGCATTTTACGGTCACCTACATCAAGCTGCATACGAAGGAGCTTGTCGGCCTTTGGTACCTTCTCACACTCGAGGACCTTCGCTGCGCGGAGCTCAAGCTTCGCAAAATCGTCGTAAACGATCTCGTCCTTATGCTCGAGGACCTTACCCTGAGCTGCTGCAAGAGCCGCCTCAGAGATCTTGCCGAGTTCTTCCATCTCTTTTTCCATATCCAGTCTCGGGAAAAGCACTTCTCCCTTCTGTACTGTAACGTTTGCCGCAAGAGCGCCGACCTTATCGGAAGCATCCCATACGCATACATCTTCGGAAGCGCCGATCTGCTTCCAGATCTCCGGGCAGGTATTCGGCATTACAGGGTTCAGCAGGATTGAGCACATACGGATCGTATCCAGCAGGTTATAAAGAACCGTAGCCAGACGTGTCTTCTTGCTCTCATCCTTCGCAAGTACCCACGGAGCATTCTCATCGATGTACTTGTTCGCACGGGCAATGACCTTGAAGATCTCGGCCAGTGCCGCAGAGATGTGCAGTGTCTCGTAGTTCTCCTCCACGAACGGGCGGAGTGCTTTTACCATATTGAGAAGCTCATCGTCGAGCGGATCTGTCTCACGCTCGGCAGGAAGTGTTCCGTCGAAGTACTTGATCGCCATCGCAACTGTTCTGGAAACCAGATTTCCGAGGTCGTTAGCAAGGTCGGTATTGATTCTCTGAACCATCTGCTCATTGCTGAACGGGCAGTCCGCGCCGAAAGGCATCTCGCGGAGAAGATGGTAACGGACAGCGTCTACACCGTAGCGGTCTGCGAGAATAAACGGATCGATAACGTTTCCTGTCGACTTACCCATCTTCGCACCACCGAAGGTGATCCAGCCGTGACCGTAGATATGCTTCGGAAGCGGAATATCCAGAGCCATCAGCATTGCCGGCCAGATGAGAGAGTGGAAACGGATGATCTCCTTGGCCATGACATGAATGTCTGCCGGCCAGTACTTTTCGAAATCGTGATATGTGTTATTTCCATAGCCCAGCGCCGTGATATAGTTGCTGAGCGCGTCGATCCATACATATACGACGTGCTTCTCATCGAAGGATACCGGGATACCCCACTTAAAGCTCGTTCTGGATACACAAAGGTCCTCCAGACCCGGCTTGATGAAGTTATTGATCATCTCGTTGACACGGGACTTCGGCTCAAGGAAGTTTCTCTCCTCGTCAAGAAGCAGCGCTTCGAGCTTATCGGAGAACTCGGAAAGCTTAAAGAAATAAGCCTCTTCCTCAGCATCGACGACGTCACGTCCGCAATCCGGGCACTTGCCGTCCTTGAGCTGGCTCTCGGTCCAGAAAGACTCGCACGGTGTGCAGTACTTGCCGACATACTTGCTCTTGTAGATATATCCCTTATCGTACAGATCCTTGAAGATCTTCTGAACGGACTCTACGTGATACGGGTCGGTCGTTCTGATAAAACGGTCATATGTGATATCAAGGCGTTCCCAGAGTTTTTTGAAGTTGGCAACGATCTCATCGACATACTGTTGCGGAGTAACGCCTGCTTCCTGTGCCTTCTTCTCGATCTTCTGGCCATGCTCATCAGTACCGGTCAGAAACATGACATCAAAGCCCTGCATTCGCTTGTATCTGGAAACAACGTCGCATGCGAGCGTCGTGTAGCAGTGTCCAACGTGCGGGTTTCCCGACGGATAATAGATCGGTGTAGTGATGTAATACTTCTGTTTTTCGGCCATTTTGATATGCGCCTCCTTCTAATTTGCAAATTGCATCTAGATATTATATCAAGAATACATAGAGAAAACAACGAAACTGCGCTACGAACCAAAAGCCTCTGCCGTTTATTCTTTTCCGGAGATCAGTTTCTCGGAAAAAGAGATCCGGCCTTTCTCGCCGAAATCCGGCTCGCTCCCCTTCAGGTCGTAGACCAGGATCGCTTCCTGGCCGGGCTTGACCTCCACCAGGGTTCTTCCGGAGCGGTCATAAAGCGCCGTCGGAGCCGTCTGGTGCGGGAATGTCGTATTGCAGGTAAGCGTGTATGTCACGTTTTCCACGGCACGTGTGCGGACATGACCGCGGATCAGATTATATCTGTCCGGATCCTCACGGTCGGATACATCATAGAAAATAATGATATTCAGATTCGTTTTCTCGCGGTAAAGCTCGCGGAAGTACTCCGGGAATCTTACTTCGAAGCAGATACGGACTCCGACGCGGATACCATCCACGTCAAAGACTCCGGGCTCCTCACCTGCCGAGAAATTCTCCGCATCCCAGCCCCACAGGGCACGTTTGCTGTATCTTTCGACCTGACCTCCCGGTGTAAATACCAGAGCCGTGTTATAAAACATATTCTCGATGGCCGGCGCATCACCCATCAGGGGTGCGTCCCACATCGTACACTCTTCTTTTACGATCGTTCCGATCAGGACATAGATATCGTGACACCAGGCCGCCTCGGCAATTGCCTGATGCGCCTTCTCTACTGCCTGGAAATTGATCTTGTGGACAGAGTCGACATCTCTTGGAGGATAACCGGTCACTGCGCACTCGGGGCATACCAGAAGGCGGACACCACTCTTTGCCGCACGCTCGATCGCCCGAAGAATGTTAGCACAGTTCTTCTCGACATCGCCACAAACGGGGAATTGATACGCGGCAATCTTCATGGTTATCTCCTTACTCAAATTCTATTTTCCTTCATCCCCACCGCGATAGATTATATCTTAAATTCATTATCTTGAATACTATATAATCAAATCGCCACGGTCCGCATAATTATATGATAAAATAAGATAGATTTTTAGGAAATGGGGAATAAGGGTATACGCCATGTCTGAAAACAGTTCATCACCGATCAACTTAAAGTGCAAGGTCTGCGGCGGCGAGATCCGTAATGACTATCTCTCCGGCACATGCAAGTGTGCCCACTGCGGAAACAAGTTCTCGATGGACAACGTCATTCCCGAATATGAGAAGTACTCGAACGCCATTGAGATGATCAAGAAGGCGACAAACCTTCTGTCGGGAAAGCCGGATGTTACCAACATCGCTCAGGCGAAGCTGCTTTTCCAGCAGGCGTCTGCCATGTGTTTCCACACCGACCCCATTTCTACCGATCTTCTGAAGATCAGTAAGGCCGGCATCAAGGATGCCGAGGATCTCCGCCACTACGCCATGGCCTGCAATTACTTCGACAAGAAGAGTTACCGTCAGGCACTCACGGAATTCGAGAAGATCCCCGGGTTCCGCGACACTGATGAGAAAATCCGCGAATGTCAGGAATTCGCACAGAAAGAGAAAAAGAAGCATATCCCGTTTGCGATCATCATCGGTCTGATCATCCCGACCCTTCTCGGTGTCCTCATGAAGGAGAAGCTGGGAATGCCGCTCTACATCATCATTCCCGTCTGCATCGTGCTGGCCGCAGGCTGCTCCTACGCCCTGTATCTCGAAGGAATACTGGCAACCATTATCATAATACTGTCACTTCTGTCTGCCGTACCTCTGATCATTTTCATGATACTGGCTTACGGCTTCCATATGGAGCCCGGTCCGGCGGCAGGAATAGCCATCGGTGTCCCGGTCGCTTTTGCTATAGCAGTGGCTGCGAACTCCAAGCCGGGAAACACGAATTAACATGCTCTTTATCGTCTGCGCACTTTCGCCTGAAGCCAAGCCCCTGATCTCTGCCCTTTCCCTTCGGAAAGACAGTTTCGCATGTCCTTATGACACCTTCTTTGCCGAGGACAGCTCTGCGGTTCTTGCGATCTCCGGCATGGGCACTGTAGCTGCCGCGTCCGCGACGACCTATCTCCTGACGCGTTTCGGCTTCCGCCCCGAGAAAGATTTTCTCATCAATTTCGGCTCCTGCGCGGGAAAAGCTCCGGGCCTTCACCTGATCAACAGAATCACTGACGAGGTAACCGGCAGATCCTTTTACCCGGACATGCTATATGATCTTTCTTCCTGCGGTCTCCCCGCTTCTTCGGAAAAAGCACTTGTGACGGTTAGTAAAGTCGTCGCTTCTCTGGCGGATCCCGAACTCCTTTACGAGATGGAAGCTTCCGCCGTCTTTCAGGCCGCATCACGCTTCATCCCGCCTCACCGCATGCTTTTCCTGAAGTATGTCTCCGATTCCGGAACCGATGATCCGAAGAAGATCACTGCGGCCATGCTCCAGGAGGGCGCGCAGCAGCAGGTCGAAAAGGTCCTTGCCGTACTTGATCATCTTCAGACGATCAGCGATGATAACGAAATCGATGAGGATCTCTTCCTCGACACCATCCTGAATCTGAAGGCAAGCGAAACCATGCGGAATGAACTCCGCCAGCTTTTCCGCTATGCGAAAGCTGAAGGCACCGATATGGAGAAGATCCTCGATGATCTTGAAAAAGAAGGTAAATATCCCGTGAACTCCAAGCGCGAGGGAAAGGAGGTCATCAATGTCATCCAGCAAAGACTTATTTAACTTTCCCTTCTCTCACATCTACGTCGAAGAAAAGGTAATGGATCACGAACTGACGAAGAGTATCCTTTCCCGGTACAGCAAGTCGGTGGTCATCCCGATCGCCCACTATAAGGACGTCTTCAATCGTCCGCGCCAGAGTTTTCTTCTACAGAAGACCGCGCCGTCCCTGATCCTTGCCAGAAATACGGGATCGTCTGTCTTTAAGGGCGCGCCGGTCTGTCAGGATTTCGGATATGACCACTTCTACTACACCTCCTGCGCGAGAAACTGCATCTACGACTGTGAGTACTGTTTCCTCCGCGGCATGTACGGCTCGGGGAATGTCGTGATTTTCGTAAACCTCGAGGATACTTTTGCCGAAGTCGAAGCACTTCTTCAAGAGCATCCGGTCTACCTCTGTGTTTCCTATGACACCGACCTGATGGCCATGGATAACCTCACGGGATATGTCTCCCGCTGGGCAGAGTTTACGAAGAAGCACAAAGACCTCACCATAGAGATCCGCACTAAGTCGTTCAGAAAGGATCTTTTTAATTTGATTCCTCCCTGCGACCGCGTGATCTTCGCCTACACGATCTCCCCGCAGGAGATCATCGGAAAATACGAAAAGAAGACCGCTTCTCTTTCCGACAGGCTCTCCGCCGCTGCCTTCGCGATGGAAAAGGGGTTCCCGGTAAGGCTCTGCTTCGATCCCCTGATCTACGTCAGGAACTGGAAAGAGATCTACACAGAGATGGTCACCGTGGTCAGAAGGCACATCGACGGGAAGAAACTGAAAGACGTAAGCGTCGGTTCTTTCCGCATATCGTCAGAATACATCAAGAAGATCCGGAAAGACTTCCCGGGGTCATCCATCTGCCAGTTCCCGTATGAGAATAAAGGCGGCTACATGCAGTACCCCGAGGGCCTCCGAAACGAGATGGAGACCACCATGGTAACATTGTTACAAACCTTGATATCTAAGAAAAAAGTCTATAGAATCGATACCGAAGAAAGTCGTGAAGGAGAGCCTGAAAATGGATGATATCCGCCTGAATAATCCCCGTCTGGAGAAACCGGAAAATGTAAGAAACTGCCCCAAGTGCGGCGCACGTCTTCTCTCGGAGGTCTGCCAGTTCTGCGGCACCTACATCGGAAAAGTCGCCACAGGCGATCTTACTCCGGAGTATCCGCTCGTCGAGTGCAAGAACGCGAAGATCGGGTTCTGGAACATCGGATTCCCCCTGATGTTCGGCGGCATATTTCTCGGCGTCTCCCTTCCGATGTTTCTGATCTCTCTTTTCGTCGACACGAGCGGCGCAGGAAACATGGGTTCCTATATGACGCTCTTCACGATCCCGTTTATGCTGATCGGATCGATTGCCGTCGGAATCGCTGTAAGAACACTTATCCGTCACGCGAAGGTCAAGAAGAACGGTGTCGTCCGAAGCGGCGTTGTCTATGGCTACATGGACGATACTATCGCCTATAACGGCGTCAACGGCCAGAAGGTCAAGATCCTTCTTGATACTTCCGAAGGAAAGAAGTTCATCCTTCTCCCCTTAGGCGGTACCGCCAAGACATACGAAGTCAACAGCACCATCGATGTGAAACTTCTTGATAAATGGGCCATCATCCAGGACAGGAAGACCAACTGGTAAGAAACCACGGCGGTTCACGCTGTCCGCAAACGAGGTAAGAATTATGACAAAGACCGCGATCATCACAGGAGCATCATCCGGAATCGGAAAAGCCATCTGCGAGTCCCTGCTTACCATGGACTATGAGATCTACGGCATCGGCCGTGATTTTTCCGACGCCGCGGGACTGCTTAGCAACAGTGCTTTTCACAAGGTAGAGATCGATCTTCTCGACACAGGAAAGGCCATGCAGGCGGTCCGTGATATTTCTAAAGGAAAAGCACTCGACCTGCTTATCAACTGCGCCGGTGTCGGCTACTACGGTCTTCACGATGAGATCCGTCCCGAGAACATTTCGGAGCTCGTAAGAACGAATCTTGAAGTCCCGCTTCTTCTTTCCAGCCTGCTTCTTAAGAAATTAAAGGAGAGCAAGGGCACGATCATCAACATCGCCTCGGTCACCGCCGGTCAGAGCAATCCGCATGGAGCCGCCTACGGCGCCACCAAAGCAGGCCTTCTCAGTTTCAGTAGGAGTCTCTTTGATGAGGTCAGAAAGCACGGCGTAAAGGTCACGACGATCCTTCCCGATATGACCGATACGAATCTCTACAGAAACGCAGACTTCGAAGCTTCGAAAGAAGAAAACGCACGGCTGGTTCCACAGGACGTGGCCGATGCCGTGCGCTATATTCTGTCATCTGATCCGCACATGGTCATCACGGAGTTTACCGTGAGACCGCAACTTCATCGTATCGAGAAGAAGTGATCTTTCTCTCAGGCACTCTTTTGTGAGCCGCCCCACTCGACGACTGTAAATCCCTTTCTGACCGGCCGCTCCGGTAGTGAAAGTTTCTGCTCTTTCGGGATCTCCACGGCTTCGTCTAAAGGCGTAAAGACCATATAGACGCGGATCACCGTTTCCGGTGCAGGACTGACATTGAGTTTCGCCCATTCGTTATACTTTTCATTCGGAAAAGAGATCAGGTTATAAGGACTTGCCTGAAGTTTCGGCAGCCAGTAAGAGATGAAATCATCGATCTCGCTGTCATTCAATCCGTACGCCGTCAGGTATTCTTCCAGGAACGCAGCCGAGTCTTCCGAAGCAACACACGCTGCCTTTTCAAAGACATCATCGCCCATCTTCTGCGAACCTTCCCAGAAGAGGTAATCATAGTATCTGGAAGTTCCCTTATCAAAGATCTTTCCATCCGGATATGCGGTGACGTTCCATCCGTTTCCATACTCCGGATAAGAGCATATCATTCTTCCTTCCAGATCCAGCGTCACATTTACATCCATCTCCTCTTCCGGATACAGATAGATCACCGGTTTCTCCTCGACAATTTCCGGTGTTGTCGTTGTTATTTCGATGCTCTTTTCCGAAACCACTTTGAAATCGGCCACACACTCGACCGTGCCGTCTTCTCTGGCCAGTACGATCGTATATTTGCCGAGATTAAAATCATCGAGATCAAGTGAATACATCAGACCGTGGGAGGTCTTATCGTTGTCCCTGTCCTCCCGGGTAATTGATTTTCCGGAAGCAGAGATCAGCGCATCTTTTTTGGACCATTCGTAATCCTTGGTATAAACAAAGACATACGCCGTCAGCGCGTCCTTGCCTTCCTTCTTGATATTCTGTTTCTTATAGACCTTGTCGGTAAAGAAGACCTGAAGTGTCAATCTGTCTCCCTCGCATGCCTTCTTTTCTTCGCGCATGCCCAGAAGCTCGACATCCTCGGCATCGTCGATCCACAGATCATCCGTATCCTCCGGAAGCATTACGCCATCGCATGTGGCGCTGTCCTTATCCGGCTCGACCTTCAGTTTCTTTCCGGAGCCGTTCTTCGAACAAGAGCAGCATCCGATCAGCATCGCATACGTCAATGCCAGAACCGTAAACTTGACTGTCAATTTTCTCATCCTCATAACCACGCTCCCCTTTCAGAGAATTTATGAGGCAACACATACCCTCAAACTCAAGTATATCACACACGGATCGTAAGGACGCTGTTTCTGCCGTTCAACTCGATCGTATTCTTCGCATTCGGATCCTGCGGGATGTCGCAACGGATCTCGTTGTTCTTTCCTTCGCATCTGGTATTAAATGCGAATCCTTCCGGAACGATCAGTTCTGCTTCGCCCTTAATGAGATTGATATCGATATTACCGTCGATTCTATCCGCAACGATTCTGATACTGCCTTCGCCGTCGATCTCGAGTCTTTCGAAAGAGATCCCCTTCAGATTGAGCGTTGTATTCTCGACAAACACCTCGATGTTTCCTGCCATCGGCGGGATGCCGACAACCACTTCATCCACACCGTTAATATCGATATCTGCCTGGTCGTGGTCTGTATCAAACTTTACCTTCGAGGGCACGACGATCGTGTCGTTATCTGTTGCAAAAAGCGTTACTTCATTTGCCTTCTTGATCTTGATGTCATAATCCTTCATGGTCTGTTCCTCCATCTTTATGTGTTTATGCTTATGGCCGTTTCCGGCACCTTCTTTCTCTTTATGTTTTCAGCATAACACCCGGTCAGAGGGAAATCCTTAAACGATTATTAAATGCAAAAAGGACTCGCGAGTGTGCGAGTCCTTCTGTCGTTTTTACACTTGAACGGTACAGTTTAGTTACCGTTTGCCGATCCGTTCGCGCCGGTACCGCGCATCGCATCGAAGACTTCCTTATCCGCAAAAGAGACCTTGACGGAACGGACGAAGTGATCGTTGGAGTTGGTGCGCAGAAGAAGGTTGATGATCGTCTCTGTGACCGGAGCGGTCTCCATCTGGGAGAACGCCTTTCGGATCGTCCATACGGCATCGAGTTCTTCCTGCGACATGAGCAGGTCTTCACGACGCGTACCGGACTTGTTGATATCGATCGCCGGGAAGATACGCTTCTCGGAGAGCTTTCTGTCGAGGTAAACTTCCATGTTACCGGTACCCTTGAATTCCTCGAAGATAACTTCGTCCATTCGGGATCCGGTCTCGATGAGAGAGGTCGCCACTATCGTAAGAGAGCCGCCGTTCTCGATATTTCTTGCCGCACCGAAGAAACGCTTCGGTCCGTAAAGAGATCCCGGATCCAGACCACCGGAAAGCGTACGGCCGGTCGGTGTGATCGTCAGGTTGTAAGCACGTGCCAGACGTGTCATGGAGTCAAGAAGGATAACTACATCCTCACCCATCTCTACAAGACGCATCGCGCGCTCGAGAACAAGCTCGGTAACACGTGTATGGTTCTCCGGCTTCTTATCAAATGTGGAGTATACGACTTCGCCCTTGATGGAGCGCTGCATGTCGGTAACTTCCTCCGGACGCTCATCGATGAGAAGCACAATGAGTTTCGTCTTCGGGCTGTTCTGAGTAATCGCGTTCGCGATCTTCTGCAGAAGGATCGTCTTACCTGCTTTCGGCGGGGAAACGATCATACCACGCTGACCTTTACCGATTGGGGATACCAGGTCAATAATACGTGTACTGAGTTCCTGCTTTCCGGTCTCCAGACGGAATCTTTCATCCGGGTAGATCGGCGTCAGGCGTTCAAAGTGCGGACGGCGTCCGAGCTTATCCACTTCCACATCATTTACGGTAGTGATATAGCTTAATGCCAGGTTCTTATCCTGTCCTCTCTTCGGGAGGGCAAATCCCTTGATCTGGTCACCCATGCGAAGCCCGAAACGGCGGATCAGGTTCGTAGGTACGAATACATCCTGCGGAGACGGCAGATAGTTCTCTCTTCTGACAAAACCATAACCGCCGTCAGATACGAGTTCAAGCACGCCGACGAACTCGATCGGCTCGATCTGCGGCTTCTGAGGTTCAGCCGGTGCATCTCCTTCTGCCGCATTTTCTTCGGGACCGTTCTCACCGGATTCCGAAGAAGCAGGTGCCTCATTGGCAGGACGGATCTCCACACTTCTGTGGCGGCCCTTCTGCTTCTTATTCTTATTCGGAGTATTCTGATTCTTACCTTCCGGTTTTGCCTCGGAAGAAGATTTTTCTTCAGAAGATTCATCAGAAGGAGTCGTCTCTTTCGCTTCTTCCTTTACTTCTTCCTTCGCGGCCTCTTTTTCCGTCTCCGGCTTTACTTCTTCTGCCGGTGCGTCTTTCTTCGTCTTTTTTCTGCCGCGGCCTTTCTTTTCTTCCTTAGAAGGAACTTCGGTCTTTGTCTCGGAAGCCGTGGCTTCGGATACTTCAGCAGGTTTTTCCTCTACTTCTTTCACCTTCGAAGGTGCTGCCTCAGCGATCTCTTCGATCGGAGTCTTTTCCTCTGACGCTTTCTTCTTTCTGGTGGAAGTCTTCTTCTCGGTAGCAGGTTTCTTGGTAGATGCCGTCTTCTTTTCTTTCTTTGCTGCCGGCTTTACCTCTTCACTTACAGAAACAGTTTCTTCCTTCTTCTCTTCGGTCTTATCTTCTTTCTTTGCCGCAGCTTTCTTCGTACGCTTTGCCGCAGGCTTCTTAGCAGGCTTTTCATCCGGTGCGGAATCTCCGGCTGACTTCTGCTGTTCCGCAGCAAGAAGTCCCGCCAGTTCACTCTGGCTCATGGCCGATGCCTGGTCTGCGCTTACAAGATTAAAAGCGGTTGCGATTGCAGAAAGATCCTCTTTACTCTTTGAGAAAAAATCATCTTGCGCCACAAATATACCTCACATGATTCTATTGAAATCGGTTCTTTTTCATACGCTGGAAGATATAGAAATACCCTTTAGCGGTCAATTCATATATTCAAATACAATTGCGAAAAATAATTACACCTCATCTGTATTGCTATTTTCCCTTCTTCGGAAAAACTATGGAACGCAATACATCTTTAAACTGTTGACATTATAATAGTTCTCTCACGGAATTGTCAACCGACCGCAAAAGATAAGGGCGCCGGATTTTTCTCCGGCACCCTTACTACATAACAGAGGTCATGTCCTCTTTCTGATTATCTCTTTACTGCTCGGGAGTAGCTATACTCACCTCTGCAATGCTGGAAATA